>NZ_JAMFLC010000033.1:0-58295 GCF_023501985.1 Nocardia sputi
TACTTCCCCAAGGGAACCGACCTGTCCGTGCACACCCGCGAACACCTCGACACCGTCGCCGCCGAACTCAACGGCCGACCACGCAAAACGCTCGACTGGGATACCCCAGCCGAGCGTCTGGCTAAGCTAATCGCCGCCTAACACGACAACGAGTGTTGCGACGACCCCTCGAATCCGCCCCGTAGCGGGCGGGGCCGATCGTTGGACTGTAAGGTTATGCGCCGACGGCTTGCCAGTTGTCGACGGCATAGATTGCACCAGGCGCCGGTATCACTATCCGGAAACGGTGACCCATCCGTACTTGCCCCCGCCGAATGAGTAACATATCCACTTCGTCGAGCCCTCATAGCGAATGTTGCCAACGGTATACGCATCGCAAGGCGCTGTTGGCGCAGCCGCAGCTTGCGGCATCGTCGCGGCCAAGATCGTGGCCACACCGACCAACGCACCGGAGAGCAAGCGTACTGCCATCACGAAACCTCTTTCGCTTCAATAGAATTCACAGAGGTTGCGCAATTCGAACCCCCCTGTTCCACAGGCTACCGAATCATGCTCGAAGTCACAATGACTCGAGCGCACCTTCCGCACCCGTTCGCAAGGAATCCTCGGCCGGGATAGGTGCGACGCCACACACCCGCGCGAACACGGCTTCGGCGATCAGCCATCGGGTTTGTCGCCGATCGAAATTATCAGCGCGACAGCGGTATCCGGCCCACGGGCGAATACCTGCGTTGTCACCGGGCGCCAGCCGTTCGAGGAGTTCGCCGAGGTGCGTCTTCAGGTGGTCGGAGTGGGTCAGGCAATCGGAAACGCGTTGGGCGAGTGCCCGCAGTGCGAGTTGGGCCGCGTCGATCGGGTCGGCAAGTCGGCCCGGGTCCGGCGTAACCGATTGCAGTCGCCGAATTTGCGGTCGGCGAGCTTGTTGCCGTTCGCAACCGCCGATTCGAAAGGGGACAGTTTTTCCGTCAGTGGACCGAACGCGGCGGCAGGCAAAGGCCCCACGCGGGATCCGCGACCAGGGCCTTCACTTTGCCGGTCGCAGCCTCGGTGCACAACCGCTCGGCAATCGGGATCAGCCGAAGCGGCCGGAGATGTAGTCTTCCGTGGCCTTCTGGGACGGGTTGGAGAAGATCTTCTCGGTGTCGTCGATCTCGATCAGCTTGCCCGGCTTGCCCTGGGCCTCCAGGTTGAAGAAACCGGTCTGGTCACTCACGCGCGCGGCCTGCTGCATGTTGTGGGTGACGATGACGATGGTGAATTCCTTCTTCAGCTCGGTGATCAGGTCCTCGATCGCCAGGGTGGAGATCGGGTCCAGCGCCGAGCAGGGCTCGTCCATGAGCAGCACGTCGGGCGATACGGCGATGGCACGCGCGATGCACAGACGCTGCTGCTGACCGCCGGAGAGGCCGCCGCCCGGCTTGTCCAGGCGGTCCTTCACCTCGTTCCACAGGTTGGCCCCGCGCAACGAGCGTTCGGCGACCTCGTCGAGTTCCTTCTTGCTGCGCACACCCTGCAGCTTCAGACCCGCGACCACGTTGTCCTTGATGGACATGGTGGGGAACGGGTTCGGTCGCTGGAAGACCATGCCGATGGTGCGGCGCACGCCCACCGGGTCGATCTGGGTGCCGTAGATGTCCTCGCCATCCAGCATTACCGCGCCCTCGACGCGAGCGTTCGGAGTTACCTCGTGCATGCGGTTGAGCGAACGCAGCACGGTGGACTTGCCACAACCCGAGGGACCGATGAAGGCGGTCACGCTGCGCGGCAGCACGGTCAGCGAGACATCGGACACGGCATGGAACTTGCCGTAGTAGATGTTCAGATCTTTGACGTCGATCCGCTTGGCCATTTTCGGTAATCCGTTCCGCTTCTATCGGTTCCGGGTGAGCAGGCGGTTGAGGACCGCAGCCGCCAGGTACAGGAGGGCGATGATGAGAATGAGGGTCAAAGCCGCGCCCCAGACCCGCTCGCGTCCGGCAGCTTCGGGGTTGGCCAGCTCCTGGTAGATCAACAGCGGCAGCGATGCCATGTTGCCGTCGAAGATGTTCGTGTTGATCGACTTGCTGTAGCCGACCAGCACCAGCACCGGAGCGGTCTCACCCATCACCCTGGCGATGGCCAGCAGGATGCCGCTGATCATGCCGGGCAGTGCGGTGGGTACCACGATCCGCACGATGGTCTTCCACTTCGGGATGCCGAGTGCGTAGGACGCTTCGCGCAGTTCGTCCGGCACGAGTTTGAGCATTTCCTCCGTGCTGCGGACGACCACCGGCAACATCAGCAGCACCAACGCCAGCGATACCGCCAGCGAGCTCTGCGGGAACCCGAGCGTCGCGATCCAGAGCGCGAAGATGAACAGGGCGGCGACGATCGACGGCACACCGGCCAGGATGTCGACCATGAACGTCGTGGTCTTGGCCAGCACGCCGCGGCCGTACTCGACCAGATAGACCGCGGCCATGATGCCGAGCGGCACCGCGATCACGGTCGCGACCAACGACTGTACGACGGTGCCGTAGATGGCGTGGTAAACGCCGCCCGCGACCTGATTGGGCAGCACGCCCTTCAGGGAGTTCTGCCACCAGTTCGCCCGGACCACGGCGCTGAAACCCTTGGTGACCACCATGATCAGCACCCATGCCAGCGGCACGAGCGCGATACCGAACGCCGTCCAGACCAAACCGGTGGCGAGGTTGTTGCGAATCCGGCGCGCCAGGCTCACGTCCCGGAAGGTGGGCGGCTTGATCGGCCGGTCCAGAGTCGAGGTGGTCATCACCCGTTCACCCTTCCGCCCGCGGCGAGTCGAGCCAGCGCATTCACGACGAAGGTCAGCGCGAACAGCACGAAGCCTGCCGCGATGTACGCGCCGGTCGGCAGCGGGTCACTGAATTCCGCGGCCGCCGAGGCGATTTTGGAGGCGAAGGTGTAGCCGCCGTCGAACACCGACCACTGCCCCGGCTGGGCGGCCGTCTTCAGCACGATCAGCACGGCGATCGTTTCACCCAGAGCGCGCCCGAGGCCGAGCATGGCGCCGGCGATCATGCCGCTGCGGCCGTACGGCAGCACCGTCATCCGGACGACTTCCCATTTCGTCGCACCGAGCGCCTGCGCCGCCTCGATGTGCGCACGGGGGGTGAGGTTGAACACCTCGCGGCTGACCGACGTGATGATCGGCAGGATCATCACCGCGAGCACGACGCCCGCGGTGAAGATCGTGCCGCCGCTGGCCAGCGGGATGTTGCCGTCCGAGAAGAGGAACAACCATCCCAGGTTGTCGTTGAAGAAGGTCTGGACCGGCTCCAGCTGCGGAGCCAGCACCAGGATTCCCCAGAGACCGAACACGATCGAGGGCACCGCGGCGAGCAGATCGACGAGCACCGAGAACGGCCGCGCCAGCGTCTTCGGCGCGTAGTGCGTCAGGAACAGCGCGATGCCGATGCCGATGGGAACGGCAAGCACCAGAGCGAAGATCGAACTCAACACCGTGACCATGAACAGGTCCCGGATGCCGAACCGTAGGTTGTTGGCATCGGAGGTGTTGAACTCGGCGCTGGTGAAGAAGTTCGCGTCGTTCTCCAGCACCGACGGCACCGCTCGGATGAGCAGGAACAGCGCGATCAACGCGATGGACGCGACGATGATCGCACCCGCCGCCGTGGCCAGCGAGCGGAAGATGATCTCCGCGCGCGGGCTGTGCGGGCGACGGCTCCTCGCGGCCGGTTCGTTGCTCGGCTTACTCGGCATGAGCGCAGTATCTCCGCCTGTCCGCTGGTCGGTCGAATCCGACTGACCCGCGGCGGCGACCTCGTCGTGAACGGTCATGTGGGGCTGCTATCAGGAGATGGCGTTGATGGCGGTGGTCAGCTTGGTCTTGAACTGCTCCGGGATCGGGATGTACCCGGCCTCGTCCAAGCCCTGCTGGCCGTTGGTGACCGCGGAGGTGAGGAAGGCCTTCACCGCCGTGGCCGTCGCGGCGTCGGCGTACTTCGAGCACACGATCTCGTAGGTCGGCATCACGATCGGGTACGCGCCCGCCGCGGCCGGCTTGTAGAACGAGGAGGTGTCGATGATCAGGTCATTGCCCTGACCGGAGATCTTCGCCGACTCGATCGCCTTGCCCGCCGACTCGACGCTCAGCGTCACCGGGTCCTTGCTCGCCGAGGTGACGATGCGCGCGACCGACAGGTTCTGCGCCTTCGCGAAGGACCACTCGTTGTAGGTGATCGAGTTCTTGGTGCTCTTCACCGCGGCGGAGGTGCCCTCGTTGCCCTTCGAGCCCGCGCCGACGCCGCCGACGAACGCCTTGCCCGCACCCTTGCCCCAGGCGCCGTCGGAAGCGGCGTCCAGGTAGAGCTGGAAGTTGTCCGTGGTGCCCGACTCGTCGCTGCGGAAGATCACCGCGATCGGCTCGGACGGCAGCTTGGCGCTCGGGTTCAGCGCCTTGATCTCGGGAGCGTCCCACGTGGTCACGGTGCCGTTGAAGATCTTGGCGGCGGTCGGGCCGTCCAGCGCGAGATCGGTCACGCCGTCGATGTTGTAGGTGATCGCCACCGGGCCGAACACGGTGGGCAGGTTCCACGCGGGCGAGGCGCAACGGTCGGCGGCCTTCTTCGGCTCGTCCTTCTTCGAGCTCAGCGGGGAGTCGGAGCCACCGAAATCGGTCTGGCCGCCGATGAACTCGCTCACACCCGCGCCCGAACCACTCGAGGTGTAGTTGAGCGTGGAGCCGTCGCAGTTCTTCTCGTAGGCGGCGATGAAGCGCTCCATCGCGTTCTTCTGCGCCGAGGAACCACTGGCCTTGAGGGCCTCCTTGCCGCCGCACGCCACGTCGACCTTGGCCACATCGCCGCTGTCGGAAGAGGTGTTGTCGTCGCTGCCACAGGCGGCGAGCGTCATCGCGCCGACGGCCAGCACACCGACGAGGGCGCTGCTGCGCTTGAGATTCACTAATTCCTCCGGAATCGCGTCCTACTCGTCCGGTCCCTCACCGGCCCGGACGGGTGCCGTGGTGCTGTTCGCGGGGAACTTGCGCACCAGGCAGCAGTGTGCTGCCCTCACTCAACCTAAAGTCACGTGGTTGACAGTTGGACCGAACTGAGTGAACGGAGAGTGAACAGGCCGGCGCGATTGCTCCCGGGAGATGTGACGTTTGCCCCAGTTTTACTCCCGGACACCCGGTCTGCCGCCTCCTATTCAGACTCCGCCGCGGCGTAGGCGACGTCGACGTGCGCCGGAGCGAACCCGAGCCGGGTATAAGTGCGCACCGCGGCGGCGTTGTCCGCCTCGGTGTAGAGCAACACCTCGGTCGATCCACGGTCCCGCAAGTAGCGCAGACCTGCCAGCGTGAGCAGACGGCCGAGCCCGCGACCCTGCGCCGCGGGGTCGATGCCGACCACGTAGACCTCACCGAGCGGCGGATCCTCTCCCGGGTGCACCTTGGTCCAGTGGAATCCGAGCAGACGATCGGGGACGGCGGTGTCGAATGCCAGGAACAGGCCCGCCGGATCGAACCACGACTCGTTGCGGCGGACCTCGAGGTCGCGTGCGGTCCACCCACCCTGTTCGGGGTGCCACGCGAAGGCGGCGTCGTTCACCCGCAGCAATTCCGCGTCGTCGGCGCGACCGGCGTAGGTGCGCAACGCGATGCCGTCCGGCACGGCCAATTCTGGTAGCTCAGGTGTTGCCAGCGACCGCCGCATCTGCCACAACTCGCGCGCCGTCCGCAGCCCCAGATGCGCAGCGACAGCCTTGGCCGCGGGCCGGTCACCGTGCGCCCAGACCCGCGCGCCCGGTCCGCCCGCGGCCAAGGCGGCCGTGACCAGCTCGGTACCCACACCGTGGCCGCGCTGGGCCGGATCGACCGCCACCTCTGCCATGGCGGGATGTCCGCCATGCGCTGGAACGAGATTCGCGTAGCCCGCGAGCGCGCCGTCGCGGCGCGCGAGCAGATGACGCGCCCCCGTGTCGGCGCCGGAAGTCAGCGACAGCACCGCCTGTTCCGAAACGGGGGCGACCCCGTCTGCCGCGGTGGCCCGTGCCAGCAAAGCGGTGATCCCCTGTGCCGTGTCCGCATCGGGACGGTCGATCCACTGTGTCGTCGCGCCGCTCATCGGCCTCCGTTCATCGAGCCAGCGGACCCCGCTCAGGAGTCCGCTCCTGGCAACGTCGTGCAAGCGGGCGGCATTTCGACCTCGGCCTGCCACGACGACGGCATCATCGAAGCGCCCGCCCGGCGGAACTCACGGTGCGGAGCCGTTGACCGGCGTGAGCGGGGAGTCGTCGGTGCCCTCGTTGTCGTCGTCGTGGAAGCTCACCGGCTCACCCTTGACCGCCGCGCGCGACGGGCGCACGGCCTTGTAACCGACATTGCGCACCGTGCCGATGAGCGACTCGTACTCGGTGCCGAGCTTGGCGCGCAGACGACGCACGTGCACGTCCACGGTGCGGGTGCCGCCGAAGAAGTCGTAACCCCACACTTCTTGCAGCAGCTGCGCGCGGGTGAAGACCCGGCCCGCGTGCTGCGCCAGATACTTCAGCAGCTCGAACTCCTTGTAGGTGAGATCGAGCGGACGACCGCGCAACCGCGCGGTGTAGGTGCCCTCATCGATCACCAGCTCACCGAGGGTGATCTTGCCGGTGTTCTCCGGGCTGGCGACGCCGCCGTTGCGCCCGACCAGCAGCCGCAGCCTGGCGTCGAGTTCGGCGGGGCCGGTTCCGGGCAGCAGGATGTCGTCGAGTCCCCAGTCGGCGTTCACCGCGACCAGGCCGCCCTCGGTGAGCACGGCGACGACCGGCACGGAGGACCCGGTGCTGCCGAGCAGGCGGCACAGCCCGCGAGCGGCGGCGAGGTCGGTCCTGGCGTCGACCAGGGCGACGTCCGCGGTGCCTGCCTCGAGCAGCGAGGCCACTTCCGTCGGCGCCGGGCGCACGTTGTGCGCCAGCAACGCCAGTGAGGGCAACACCGACTCGGGGTTGGGGTCGGAGGTAAGCAGGAGCAGCTCCACAGGCCCTCCTCCCATCTCGTAGCCACGCGGATACGGCAGCACTGCCGCGGCCACGTCGCTAATCACAGGTAATCGGATGCAAGATTAGCGCGTAACAAGGCATGACCACGCATTCCGGGTCCGCGGCCGCACCGGAGGACACCCGGCGGCCGGGCGCGAGCCAACCGATATGGTGCGTACATGGGTTACGTATCGGGCATGCCCGCCACCGGCGGGGCGCCCGATACGGCAATCGAACGCGCGCCGCGCGGCTCCCGGTCGCCGCGGCCCGAGACCCGGAGAGACGGGGGAGCATGCGCAAGCTGATCATCGGCCTGCTGTGTCTGGCGGGATTCGCCGTCGTCGCCGACTTCAGTACCGCGGCCTATTCGGAGTATCGCGTGTCCAGGGCGCTGCGCGACGGCGCCGATCTCACCGCCGATCCGGAGGTGACGATCCACGGTTTCCCGTTTCTCGGCCAGGCCTGGGACAGCCGCTACGACCACGTGGAGATCCGTGCGCGCGCGAAGCGGGAGGACATCCCGGGCGAGATCGCGTTGGAGGCGACGCTGACCGGAGTGCGGCTGCCGGTCGGCGAACTGGTCGACGGCAGCCTGCGCGGCGTGCCCGTGGAGCGGGTGGACAGCAGGTTGCGGGTGGAGCCCACCGAGCTCGGCCGACTGTTCACGATCCCCGATCTGCAAGTGCATTCGCGGCCCGCGGACAAGTCCGACGGGACCGGCGGATCGGGCGGTTCCGGTATGACCACCACCGGCGCGCTCGTGCTCACCGGCACCCTGCCGGAGACCCCCGGCGCGCAGTACGGCGGCGAGAAGGTCAGCGTGCAGGCCGACCTCCTGCTCGACGGCGATCAGGTCAAGATCGTGGCGACCGGCTTCTATCGCGGCGGCCCCGGTACCGAGACCACTCCGGTGGCGGTGATCACCGAAGCCGATCGCCCTGCCGTGCTCGCCCGGTTCACCCGTACCATCGACACGAAGGAGTTGCCGTTCGGTGTCCGGCCCACCAAGGTCTCCGCCCAGGGCGGTCAGATCGTCGTGGAGGGCAAGGGCGTGAACGTCACGATCGACCTCGACCGATTGCAGCGACCATGATCCAGATCACCATCCTCGCAGTGGCACTGCTCGCCGCGCTGGCGGTGGGCGTCCTGCTGCGCAGGCGCGAAGGCAAGGTCCGCGCGGCCGAAAGCATCGAAGTCTCCGATTCGGCCCGCGCCGAACTGCTGGCGGCCGTCGGCGTGACCGGCGCCGGTCCCGCGGTCCTGCATTTCTCCGCCGAATGGTGCGGACCGTGCGACGCGGTTCGCCGGGTGGTTGCCAATGTCGCCGACCAGCTCGCGGGATCGCCACAGCCGCCGCAGGACATCGAGGTGGACATCGACGCCGAGCCCGCGCTCGCCCGAGAGTTGAACGTGCTCTCGCTGCCCACCACGTTCGTCTTCGACGTCGAGGGCCGGGAACGGTTCCGCATCTCCGGCGTCCCGAAGGTCACGGACCTGCACTCCGCGCTCGAGCCGCTCACCGCAGCCGCCTGAGCTGCGACGACAAGGCCCCTCGACGGTTGTGATCCACCCCGGGTCCTATTCCCCCGCCGAATTGGGTAAACTGCTGTCGTGCTTTCCAACCACGAGCTGATGCTCACCCGACGCCGCACAGTGGATCTGTGTCGGCTCGGTGGTTGTTGCTGCCTGTGCCGCTGATCGGTCGGCTTTCCCGGGTTTCCTGACGCCGACCTCTGTCCGCCGCGCGAGTGATCTCACGATCCCCCGGCGAATTGGCAATCCTTCAGTGATCGGACTAATTCAGCGCAGGAGTACGCACAATGTCCACCGAGATCCGAAACAATTCCGAAACCGCTGTTACTCCCACCGGCCAGGTGGATGTTCGCGGCCCCCGATTCGCCGCATGGGTGACCACCGCCGCCCTGGTCCTCGTCCTGATCGCCGCCGCGTTCTCGACGGTGGCCGCCGCGGTATTGATCGGCGCGCAGGCGGTTGTCTTCGCGGTCGGCGCGGCCCTCGGTCCGCGCCGCCACCCGTACGGGCGGATCTACGCCGCCTTCGTCGCGCCGCGCCTGGCGCCGACCGGCGAGACCGAGCCCGCGGCCCCGCTGCGGTTCGCTCAGCTGCTCGGTTTCGTCTTCGCGGCCGTCAGCCTGCTGGGCTTCGCGCTCGGCTCCACAGTCGTCGGCGCGGTGTTCGCCGGCTTCGCCCTGTTCGCGGCGTTCCTGAACGCGGCGTTCGGGATCTGCCTGGGTTGCCGGATCTATCCGCTGGTGACCCGCCTCCGCAGGACCGTTCCGGACAGCGGTGTTCGCGAGCCCTCCGTGGCCACGCGAGCTTCCGTCCCCGGGCGGGACGCGCACACCGCCGGGTCACCGGCATCGAACTGACCCTGCAAGTCATCTCTGAAAGGAAAACAATGGCTCGCTCCGATGTCCTGGTCTCCGTTGACTGGGCCGAAGAGAACCTCAACGCCCCCGGCGTCGTCTTCGTCGAGGTCGACGAGGACACCTCCGCCTACGACGGTGGTCACATCGAGGGTGCCGTCCGGCTCGACTGGAAGAAGGACCTGCAGGATCAGGTTCGTCGCGACTTCGTGAACCAGGAGCAGTTCTCCGATCTGCTCTCGGCGCGCGGCATCTCCAACGACGACGAGGTCATCCTGTACGGCGGCAACAACAACTGGTTCGCCGCGTACGCCTACTGGTACTTCAAGCTGTACGGCCACAACAACGTCAAGTTGCTCGACGGTGGCCGCAAGAAGTGGGAGCTGGACGGCCGTCCGCTGTCCACCGCACCGGTGAACCGGCCCGCCACCCAGTACAAGGCCGCCGCGCCCGATCTGTCCATCCGCGCCTTCCGCGACGAGGTCATCGCGGCCATCGGCACCAAGAACCTGGTCGACGTGCGTTCGCCCGACGAGTTCACCGGCAAGATCCTCGCGCCCGCGCACCTGCCGCAGGAGCAGAGCCAGCGTCCCGGCCACATCCCCGGCGCCATCAACGTGCCGTGGAGCAAGGCCGCGAACGAGGACGGCACCTTCAAGTCCGACGCGGAACTGGCCGAGATCTACAAGGAAGCCGGCCTGGACGGCGAGAAGGAGACCATCGCCTACTGCCGGATCGGCGAGCGCTCCTCGCACACCTGGTTCGTGCTGCAGGAACTGCTCGGCCACCAGAACGTCAAGAACTACGACGGGAGCTGGACCGAGTACGGCTCCCTCGTCGGAGCCCCGATCGAGTTGGGAGAGTAATCGATATGTGTGCAGCACCTACTCAGGGTCAGGCCATCCCGGCCGGCGTCGACGTGGAGAAGGAGACGGTCATCACCGGCCGTGTCGTGAGCACCGACGGTCAGCCGGTGGGCGGTGCGTTCGTGCGCCTGCTCGACGGCAACGGTGATTTCACCGCCGAGGTCGTCGCGTCCGGCACCGGTGACTTCCGGTTCTTCGCGGCCCCCGGCTTGTGGACCGTCCGCGCGCTGTCCTCGGCGGGCAACGGCTCCGCCGAGGTGCGCCCCGAAGGCGCGGGCATCCACTCGGTCGACGTCGCGGTCGCCAAGTAAGACCTCGCCGAGTAATACATCGCACTCGTCGAACGGCTCCGGTCGTTTCCGCCCCGCGGAAGCACCGGGGCCGTTTGCGTACCGCGGAAGGGGGGTCGTTAAACTCGGGAACGTGGTCCTCTTCTTCGAGATTCTGCTGGTGGCCGTGGCCGTTCTGATCGGCTGGTTCGGCCTCTACGTCTTCTACCGGCTCTTCACCGAATCATGAGCGAACTCGCGAGCGAAGGTTCCAACCCGGCCGAGCGAGCGAGTGAACAACTGAACGGCGACGCTCCGGCCGATTTCGCCGGTCGCCGTAGCGGCGACCAGGCTGTGGCCGACGCTGCCGAACGGGCGAAATCGACCGGCGCCCGCAATATCCCGGTCCTGCCGGATCTTCCGCTGCCCGAGGACACCGCCAACCTGCGCTTGGGACCGGATCTGAGCGCCTCGATGCTCGCGCTGCTCCCGCTGGTGGGCGTATGGCGCGGCGAGGGGGAAGGCAACGATCCCGAGCGCGGTGACTACCGATTCGGCCAGCAGATCGTCGTCTCGCACGACGGCGGTGACTACCTGGCCTGGGAGTCCCGGTCCTGGGTGATCGGCGCCGACGGCAGCTACGACGGCCCCGACCTTCGGGAGAGCGGCTTCTGGCGAGTCGGCATCGACGGCAACGACGAGGTCATCGAATTGCTGCTCTCGCACAGCAGCGGCATCGTGGAGCTGTTCTACGGGCAGGCGCTGACCCAGTCGTCCTGGGAACTGGCCACCGACGTGGTGATCCGCAGCCAGTCCGGCGTCGTCGTGGGCGGCGCCAAGCGCCTCTACGGCATCGTCGAAGGCGGCGACCTGGCTTACGTCGAGGAACGCGTCGTAGCCGACGGCCCGCTCGAACCCCGCCTCTCGGCCCGCCTTCAGCGCTACATCGGCTAGGTTCTCCACCACCACCGGAGTTCAGTCTTCCGAGGAGCGCAAGCCACTGTTCCCGGACAGACGAAATGGAACAGCCCCCGAGCCATACCGGTGCTACTCGCGTGGCACAGGTCCGGTCGGACAGACCGGGGCTCGGGGGCCGGGTGACTGCCTGGAATTCGCTCAGCGCTCGCGCGGGCGAAATCCACCTGCAGCGGTGGCGCTAGCGGACAGCCACCTCACGTGTCCTATGAATATCCATTCTTCGAACCACCTCCTTCCTCGTGTACGAACGAATCTAGCGATGCGTCAGCGGCTCGGCAACGGAATTTCTCGGTGGGCGGAAACGGTGGCGCCACAAGCCGGTTCACGGCGCGCGTAATCGGTCGTGACCTGGCCCGACGCCGCTATGCGCAGCACCGTGTCGGCCCGCTGGTCGTCCGGCAATTGGTGGGTGACGACGACCACGATGCGGTCGGGCTCGACGAGCCCGCTGTCGGCATCCAGCAAGTCGCGCAGCAGCTTCGCGCCGGCCTCGGCCTCCAGGTGCTCGGTCGGCTCGTCGAGCAGCAACACCCGCGCGGGCGACACCAGGGCGCGGGCGAGCAGGATCCGACGGCGCTGGCCGCCCGAGACGGCCGCCGCTCCGCCGACCAGGTCGGTATGGATTCCCTCCGGCAGCCCGTCCAACCAGTCCCCGAGACCGACGGCGCGCAGCGCCTTCTCGGCTTGCCCTGCGGTGAGATCGCCGCGGGCGACCCGCAGATTCTCCAGTACGGAGGTGCCGAAGAGGTGCGCGTCTTCGGCGAAGAAGGTGACGCCGGGGCGGGGTGTGCCGAACAACCCCGCCCATGTCATCAGCAGTGTCGTCTTCCCGGCGCCGCTCGGGCCGACCACGGCGATGCGTCGTCCCGGGGGCAGCTCCGGCACATGCACCTCACCGGGCCGGGCGGATGCGACAGTCCGCCTTTGTCCTTGTCCCAGCTCTGCTACCCACCCGGGTGAGGCGTCACCGGAGTCGGTCGCGCCCGAAACGAGTTCAGCCGCGGGGCTCACCGACCCACCATCAGGGGATTCGAATTCGGTCAGGCGACGCAGGGCCGCGCGGGCGGTGGTCAGAGCCTGCGCCGCGGCGGGCAGCGGGCCGACCGCTTCGAAGGCCGACAGCGGCAACAGGACCAAGACGACGAGCGCCATGGGTGTCATCGCACCCGGTGTGCCGCCGTCGGGACCGTAGACCGTGATGCCGATGAGGAGAGCGGCCAGCACGGTGACGCCGATCGACAGCGGGGTGGCCGCGGCCGACCAAGCGCTGCGCGCGGCAGCCCGGTCCTCGGCGGCGACCGCCCGGCGCGACGCTTCTCCCGCCGCGGCGAGGGCGGCGTCGAGGCGTCCGGCGACGCGCAGTTCGGCGGCATGGTCGAGGACCGTCAGAGCCTGCGCGGTGAACTCCGCCCGGTCGGCGCGCACGGCGCGTTCGGCCGCGGACGCCGCCTCGGCCGACAGCCACGGTGCGACGATGCCCGACAGGGCCAGCGCGCCGGCCAGGATCGCGGCAGCGGCAGGCGAGATCGTCGCCAGGAGCGCGACGGCCGCGACCGCGAGGACGACGGCCACCGCGACCGGCACGAACGCACGCACCACCACCGCCCCCAGATCGTCGATGTCGCTGCCGATACGGACGAGCAGGTCGCCGCGGCGCGGCGGGCCGGAAGTCCCGGTGTCCACGCGGCCGCCCGAGGTCTCCGGTCGGCGCAGCCAGAAATCCGAGCGTGCGAGCTTTCGATAGACCGTCGTACGCGCCGTCGTCATGGCTCGCAGGGCGACGTCGTGGGTGGCGAGTCGTTCCAGATACCGGCACAGACCACGGGAGATCCCGAGCGCGCGCACCGTGACCACGGCGATGCTCAGGTCGAGTACCGGCGGCATCTGCCAGGCTCGCGCGATCAACCACGCCGCCAGCGCCGCGAGCCCGAGCCCACTGCCCAGCGCCAGCACACCCCACCCGATCGCCACCGCGACCCGCAGGCGAGACAATGCGAGCAGCGCCCACATCCGGCGCAGATCATCGAGCAGAGCGCCCGCACCGCGCGGACGAGCGGCTATTCGCGTGCTCATCGGAGGGCCTCCGCTCGGTCGGCTCGTACCCGCACGACATGGTCGGCCGCGGCGAGCACGGTGGGACGATGCCCGATCATGACGACTGTCGCGCCCGCGCGGGCCCTTATCCGGAGGGCGGCCAGCACGGTGGTTTCGGCGACCGCATCGAGGTGGGCGGTCGGCTCATCGAGCAGCAGGATCGGGCGGTCGGTGGCCAGCACCCTGGTCAGCGCGAGACGTTGGCGCTGGCCGAGCGACAGACCCACACCGCCGGGCCCGACGACGGTATTCCAGCGGTCGGGCAGTTCGTCCAGCACGGCGTCGAAACCGGTCGCCAGACATGCCGCTTCGAGATCGCCGACGACTCGCGCGGGACCGGGCGCGGTGTGGTCGGCCGTGTGCACGCCGAGCAGGTCCAGGTTGTCCCGCAAGGTGCCCGGCACCAGGACCGGACGCTGCGGCAGCCACGCCACCCGCGCCCACCAATGGTCCGCGTCCAGCTCACGTACGTCCACGCCGTCGACGGTCACAGCGCCTCGGTCAGGGCTGAGCAGCCCCAGGATCGCCTGCACGGCAGTTGTTTTGCCGCTTCCGTTGGGACCGGCCAGCACCGTGAGGGAGCCGGGCCGCAGGGTCGCCGACAAATCCGCGGGCGCGAACCCGTCCCGGGCCCGCACCGAGAGGTCGCGCAGAGCGATCGTCGCAGCACCCCCTGCGGAGATGCCGCGGCCGAACGTCGTCACGGCGGGTTTCCACCCCTCGATGCCGCCGCCCTTGTGGACTGCCATCGACTCGTCCGGTGCCGTACCCGTGATGCCGGCCCGCTCGGCAGGCGTGGATTCGAGGATCGCGAACGCCTTGTCCGCGGCTGCCATACCGTCCTGTGCGGCATGGAACCGTTCACCGACCATCCGCAGCGGCAGGTACACCTCGGGCGCGAGCACCAGCGCCACCAAGCCCGCGTACAGGCTCATGTCACCGAAGACCAGGCGCAGCCCGATGGACACCGCGATCAGCGCCACGCTCAGGGTCGCGAGCAGTTCCAGCACCATCGAGGACAGGAAGGCCACGCGCAGCGCCCGCATGGTGCGCTGCCGCAGCGTGTCACCGAGATCGCGTACGCGGTGCCGCATGGTGCTCGCATGGCCGGCGTCGGGGTCCTCCTGCCGTGCCCGCGCGGCATGTCGCGCCGGAAGGGGTTGCTCGGCGCCGGTTTCCCGGCCGAGCGCACGCAACGTCGGCATGCCCGCGAACAGGTCGAGCAATTGGTCCGACAGCCGGGTGGTGGCCGCGAGCGTGGCTTCGGCGCGCCCCTGGGTCAGCAGCCCGATGAGGATCATGAATATCGGGATGAGCGGCAACGTGATCACCACGATCACTCCGGACGTCACATCGTGCGCCGCGATGACCGTGAGCACGATGGGCGGAACCAGCACCGCCAGCAGCAGAGCGGGCAGGTAACCGACGAGATAGCCGCGCAACCCGGACAACCCCGTGCCGACGACCACCGCCAATTCCGTCCGGCGCGTGTCGAGTTCGCGGGGGGACAGTCGCGCGCCTGTGGCGAGCACCGCGCTTTCCAGCTCCGCCACCACGCTCGCGCCCGCTCGGTGCGCCAGCCGGGACTGCCACCAAGTGGCGAGCACCCGGCCCGTGATCGCGAGCGCGAGCACGACCAGTTCGATCGTCCACGCACCGAGGGAACGCTGGCCAGGGTCGGTGACCACCCCGGCCAGCACCCGTCCGATCATCACCGCCGTCGCCACGATCGCCGCGGTGACGACCAGCGACAGCAGCACGCTCAGCGCCAGGTAGCCGCGGGCCGAGCGGGCATACCGCCACAGGCGCGGATCGATCGGCGGACGGGCCATGGCGTCAATCCTTCGCGGGCTGCAAGGACAGACCGACCGGTGGCGGGATCTGCTCGACGGTGATCCGCTTGCGGAACACCCAGTACGTCCAACCCTGGTACACCAGCACGACCGGCGTGACCAGTGCCGCGGCCCAGCTCATCACCTTCAGCGTGTACGGGGTCGAGGACGCGTTGTGGATCGTCAGATCGAATGCCGCATCTATCGTCGAGGGAAGCACGTTGGGGAAGAGCGACCCGAACAGCAGCGCGGTCACCGCGGCGACGGTCACCGTCGTGCCGGTGAACGCCCACCCGTCGCGGTGCGCGAAGTCGGCGGCCGCCGCGACGACGAGTCCGAGCACGGCCAGCCCCAGCGGGATCCATGTCCAGCCGGTCCCGTGGGACAGCTGGGTCCACACGCCGAATCCGCCGACCACCAGCACGGTCGGGATCAACAGCAGCCGGGCCGTGCGCCGCGCGTCGTCGCGTATCTCACCGGCGGTCTTCAGCACCAGGAACATCGCTCCGTGCAGCGCGAACAGCAGTCCGGTCGCCGAACCGCCCAGCAGGGCGTAGGGCCCGAACAGGTCCGCCACCGAACCCGCGAACTGCTTCTTCTCGTTCAGCGGAACCCCGTGCACCACGTTGGCGAACACCCAGCCCCAGGCCAGCGCCGGAACCCAGGAACCGATGCCGATGCCGACATCGCAGCGGGCCCGCCAGCGTGGGTCGTCGATCTTGCCGCGGTACTCGATGGCGCAGATCCGCAGGATCAGCGCGACGAGCACCAGCAGCAACGCCAGATAGAAACCCGAGAACAGGCTGGCGTACCACTCCGGGAACGCGGCGAACATCGCGGCGCCCGCGGTGATCAGCCAGACCTCGTTGGCATCCCACACCGGTCCGATCGTGTTGAGCACCGCGCGCCTGCGCACGTCGGATCCCTTGCCGAGGATCGGCATGAGCATGCCGACGCCGAAATCGAAGCCCTCCAGCACGAAGTAGCCGGTGAACAGCACGCCGATCAAGACGAACCAGAACTCTTGCAGACTCATCGCCGGCTCCTAGTAGGCGAACGAAAGTTGTTCGACGGCAGATTCTTCGGCACGCCGGTCGCCCGAGGACGCGTCCGTGTCGTCCTTGTCGTGGGCGAAGCGTGCGGCCGGGTCGGGCCCGTGGATCACGTACCGGCGCATCAGGTAGAACCACACGATCGCGAGCGCGCCGTACAGCAGCGTGAAGGTGATCAGCGAGAACAGCACGACGCCGGCCGAGTGGTTCGAGACGCCCTGCGCGACGGTGAGACGCACGTTCGGGTCGCCGGTGGGATTGGGCACGACCACCCAGGGCTGGCGCCCCATCTCGGTGAACACCCATCCCGCGCTGTTGGCCAGGAACGGCGTCGGGATGACCAGCAGGCTCAGCCAGGAGAACCAGCGCTGGTCGGGTACCCGGCCGCGGCGGGTCAGCCACAGCCCGGCCAGCGCGAGCAACGCCGAACCCGCCGACAGGCCGATCATGGCGCGGAACGACCAGTAGGTGACGAACAGGTTCGGCCGGTAGTCGCCGACTCCGAACTGTTCGTTGTATGCCTTCTGCAGGTCGACGACGCCGTCCAGCGTCACGCCGGTGAACTCCCCCTCCGCCAGCCAGGGCAGCACGTACGGCACTTCGAGCACGTGTGTGACGCTGTCGCAGTTGTTGTGCGTGCCGACGGTGAGGACGGAGAAATGGGGATCGGTCGCGGTGTGGCACAACGATTCCGCCGAGGCCATCTTCATCGGCTGCTGCTCGAACATCAGCTTGCCTTGCACGTCACCGGTGTAGATCAGCGCGGCCAGCGACACCACGGTCACGACGATGCCCGCCCGCGCGGCCGGCCGCCACATCGCGCGCGCGTCGGCGAGTTTCGCCTCATCGCCGCTGCGTGCGTTGCGCACCATCCACCAGCCCGCGATGCCCGCGACGAACGTGCCCGCCGTAAGGAAGGATCCGGCGACCACGTGCGGGAAAGCCGCCAGCAAGGTGTTGTTGGTGAGCACCGCCACGATGCTCTCCAGCTCCGCGCGACCGGTCTCCGGGTTGTAGCGGGCCCCGACCGGATGCTGCATGAACGAGTTGGCCGCGACGATGAAGTACGCCGAGGCGTTCACGCCGATCGCGACCATCCAGATCGCGCCGAGGTGCAGCAGTTTCGGCAGCCGGGTCCAGCCGAAGATCCACAGTCCGAGGAAGGTCGACTCCATGAAGAAGGCGATCAAGCCTTCCAGCGCGAGCGGGGCGCCGAACACATCGCCGACGAACCGGGAGTACTCGCTCCAGTTCATGCCGAACTGGAACTCCTGCACGATGCCGGTCGCGACGCCGAGCGCGAAGTTGATCAGGAACAGCTTGCCGAAGAACTTGGTCAGCCGCAGCCAATGCTGTCTGCCGGTGATCACCCATGCCGTCTGCATGGCAGCCACCAGCGGGGCGAGACCGATGGTCAGCGGCACCAAGAGGAAGTGATAGACCGTCGTGATGCCGAACTGCCATCGGGAGATGTCCAAGGCGTTCAAGCCGGCCTCCTACCTGTCTACGACGTGTCGTAGTAAGACTACGCCGGAGGCGACTGCCGACAATGCGGCCTAGACCACGAGAGCAGCGCAGTTACCGCCCATTCGGCGGGTTTCGCGTGCTCATCGCCACCCCGCTCCCCGCCGAATAGGACGGAGATCACGGGGCAGCGCTGATCACCAGGACACCCCGCCTACCCATAACCGATTCCGCGAGCACTCCCGCCCCGCCGCGGCAACCGGCCGGTACGGCCCGACTTCCCGCCAGAGGCGGGCAGTCACCAGTCGCCGATGGCGCCCGCCCGCTCGATGCCGCGGTCGACCAGCTCGATGATCTCCGCGGCGTTGTCCGGCGCGGACATCCGCAGGCCGTCCAGCGAATTGACCCGCGCCGCAAGCGAGATGCTCGACAACATCCAGATGCTGTCGCAGGTGAGCAGGTCGGCGGTGAACAGCGAGTGATACCGGCACTGCCAGCCCGCCTTCTCGGCCTCGGCGAACAGCGCGCGCTGGGTGACGCCGGGCAGCACGCCGTTCTTGGCAGGCGGGGTGATCAGCTGCTTGTCGCGCGCGATCACCACGGTGGACCGCGGCCCCTCCAGCACCCGGTTCTCCGTACTGGTGAAGATCACGTCGTCCGCGCCCATCCGCGCGGCGAATCGCAGCGCGGCCATGTTGGTGGCGTAGGACAGCGTTTTGGCTCCGAGCAACTGCCACGGCGCCGCCTGCGCGAGGTCGACCGAGATGCCACGCGACAGGCTCACCACGGCGACGCCTTCGGTGCGGGCCTTCTCCACGCGCTCGGGCACCGGCACCACGAGCACGAAAGCCGTCGGCACCGGCACGGCGGCGGCGAGGTCACCGGTCTTGACCTTGTCGGGCGTGCCTGCCAGCTCGGAGTCGCGGCCGCGGGTCAGCACCAGCCGCATCACGCCTTCGCGTTCGCTGCCCCACTCCTTGGCGGCGGTCTCCACCGCCTCGCGCCATCGGCCCAGTTCCGGCTCGGGCAGATCGAGCGCCTGTGCGGAACGGCGCAATCTGCCTAGATGAAATTCGATCGCGCACGCGACGCCCGCGCGCACGAGAACCGTTTCGAAGACACCATCGCCACGCAATACGCCAATATCGTCCGCAAACAACAACGGCGCATCCGCATCCCGGACAGCGCCATCAAGAGTTACCAGAACTCGATCCACCATGCGACGAGCGTAGGCGCTGAGAGCGGACAATGCCTACGTCACGGCCGCTTTCGGAAGACCTTTTGTCGAGGTTCCCCGCAACCCCGGCCACAGTGCTCGCACAATGCCGATCCGCTATGCCGGACTCCGGCGCGGCGGCCCGGTTCGCGCACCACCGAGCGGCCCCGCCTAGAGTGGGAGAGGTGTCCGTGGTCGTTGCGCCCAGCCCCATCCTCAGTGTGTCGGGAGCCGTCGCGGGAGCGGTGGGTTCACCCGACGCCGCCGTCGCCTGGCACTACGGCGATCCGTTCGGCGAACAGCGCGCGGCGGCGCAGCGCGCCGCGATCGTCGACCGTTCGCATCGTTACGTCCTGCGCATCACCGGCGCGGAGCGGCTCACCTGGTTGCACACCATCTCGAGTCAGCATGTCGCCGACCTCGGTGACGGGCAGTCCGCGGAGAATCTCGACCTCGATCTGAACGGCCGGGTGCTGCACCACTTCGTGCTCACCGAGCTGGACGGCACCGTCTGGATCGACACCGAGGCCGAGCGCGGTCCCGACCTGCTCGCGTTCCTGCAGCGCATGGTCTTCTGGGCCGACGCCAAGCCGGTCGAAGCCACCGACCACGCGGTGCTGAGCCTGCTCGGGCCAGGCGTCAGCGGCCTGACCGAAGCGCTCGGCGTCACCGCTCTTCCCGGCGTGTACGAGGCGGCGCCCCTGCCCGGCGGCGGTTTCGTGCGCCGGATGCCGTGGCCGACGCCCGACTCCTTCGACCTGGTCGTCCCCCGCGATCAGCTGACCGACCTGTGGGCCCGGCTCACCGCCGCCGGGGCCGCCCCCGCCGGGATGTGGGCCTTCGAGGCGCTGCGCGTCGCGGCCGTTCGCCCGCGGATCGGACTGGACACCGACGAGCGGACCATCCCGCACGAGGCCCGCTGGATCGGCGGTGTCGCCGAACAGGGCGCGGTGCACCTGGACAAGGGCTGCTATCGCGGCCAGGAAACCGTGGCCAGGGTGCACAATCTCGGCAAGCCGCCGCGGCATCTACTGCTGCTGCACCTCGACGGTTCGGCGGACGAGCGCCCGGTCACCGGCGACGATGTCACCGCGGGTGGACGCACGGTCGGCAGGCTCGGCACGGTGGTCGACCATCACGAACTCGGCCCGATCGCCCTTGCGCTGGTCAAGCGCGCGGTTCCGGCCGACACCGCGCTGGCCGCGGGACCGGTCGCGGCGTCCATCGATCCCGATTCGGTGCCCTCCGACGACGCGCCGCAGGCAGGCCGGGCCGCGATCGACCGACTGCGCGGGCGCTGACCTGTTGACCGAGCACCAGCCGGCGTGGGTCCTTCCCGAGCCGACGTCTCCACCCTTGCTCAGCGCCGAGTTCCCCATCCCTGACCTCTTTGACGAGAGGAGCGCTGCCCATGCGCGTCGGTGACACCGGCGAGGTCCTCGCCGCCTGCGTCGTGCACGCCGAACTCGAGATGCCGGGGCGGGTCGGCCGCACCGCCATCGACAAGCGGCCGGTTGCCGGGCGGGTCGCGGTGCGCGCACGCGGTTTGGACGGCGACTACGTCTGCGACACCAAATACCACGGTGGCGTGCACCAGGCCGTCTACGCCTACGCCGACGAGGATGCCCGCCGCTGGGGCGAGGAACTCGGCCGTGAGCTGCCCGCCGGGTGGTTCGGCGAAAACTTGCGGGTCAGTGGGCTTCCGGTCAGCGATTCGGTGATCGGCGCGCGCTGGTCGGTCGGCGACACCTTGCTGGAGGTCACCGCACCGCGCGTGCCGTGCGCGACGTTCCAGCACTGGAGTGGCGAGAAGCAGTGGGTGAAGCGGTTCACGCTGCGCAGCGACACCGGCGCCTACCTGCGGGTGCTCACCGAGGGAACGATCGGGGCCGGCGACCCGATCTCGGTCGTGCACGTCCCCGACCACGGCATCACCGTCCGCGACGTGTTCACCGGCGCCGATCTCGACCTGCTCGCGATCCTGCTGGCCGAGGAGCCGACCGTCTCCGACGAAGTGCGCATGCAGGTCGAGCGGCACGCGCGCAGACATGCCAACGCCGCGCGCGCCGCCGCGCAGCGGGATACGGCGGCCGACGCCGGCGACCTGGGCACGGGAGCGCGACTGTGAGTGTGGAACTGGTCGAAGTCGTCCGCTCGGGTTTCCGAGAATGCGTGCACCGCGGCTCGGTGGTGGTGCTCGACGCCGCGGGCGAGCCGACCCTCGAGCTGGGTGAGGTGCATCTGCCGATCTTCCCTCGCTCGACGAACAAGCCGATGCAGGCGATCACCATGCTGCGCAACGGTTTCCAGCCGCTCGACGACGCCGAGCTGGCCATCGCCACCGCCTCGCACTTCGGCGAACCGGACCACGTCGCGCTGGTGCGCAGGCTGCTGGACCGCTTCGGCTTCCCCGACTCGTCCCTGGCCTGCCCGGCCGATCTGCCCTACGACGAGCGCGCCCGTGCCGCGGCGCTGGCCGGCGGGCGGCAGCCGCATCCCATCTACATGAACTGCTCCGGCAAGCACGCGGCGATGCTCGCGACCTGCGCGGTCAACGGCTGGCCCACCGAGGGCTACCAGGACCAGGCGCATCCGCTGCAGCGGGCGGTGATCGCCACGGTGGCCGATCTGACCGGCGAGCCGGAAGCCGATCTGGGCATCGACGGCTGTGGGCTACCGATCATCCCGGTCTCGCTGGTCAACCTCGCACGGGTGTTCGCGACCATGGCGACCGCCGAGACCGGCACCCCGGAACGCCGGGTCGCCGACGCGATCCGCGCCCATCCGCGAGTGATTTGCGGCACCAACGGCCCCGACCTGCTCGCCATGCGGGCCACGCCGGGGCTGGTGTGCAAGATCGGCGCGGACGGCGTGCACGCTGGGGCGCTGCCGGACGGATCGGCTTTCGCGTACAAGATCGATGACGGCCACGATCGCGCTCGAATGCCGTTGACGCTGGCCATTCTGCATCGGATGGGGATCGAGTGGACCGATGCGCACGCGGAGCTGGCGGCCCCCGCGGTGCTCGGTGGGGGCGCTCGAGTCGGTGTGATTCGCGCTATACCGGGCGTACTCTAGCTATTCCACGGCGGGCGACAAGCGGGCAAACGGCACCGGTTCCGGAGTTCTTCACCCACTCCTGGAAGCGAGACCGCCGGACACACGCTAAAGTGTCTGTCAGGAAGAGTATTAATTCGAACGGGGCCGCCACCAAACCCCAGGCCGCCCCGCTGTGACGCGAGGGGGTCAGCCATGGGCCGTGGCCGGGCTAAGGCAAAGCAGACCAAGGTCGCACGCGAGCTGAAGTACAGCTCGACGCCGACCGACTTCGCGAGCCTTCAGCGCGAGCTTTCGGGAAGCCCCACCTCCCAGCGGAGTGGTGTGCTGTCCGATGAGCACGACGCGGACGACTCCTTGTCCCGCTGGGATGAGGACGACTACGACGACTGGCGCCGCTGACTCGGATTTACGTGTGAAGGGGGAGGCCGACGGGCCTCCCCCTTCGAACGTTGCCGCAGGTCGACGTCACTGGCGCCGAAAAGGCTTGCAACACACTGGAGTCCCGCATCGAACCGGATGCGGGACTCTGACGTGTCTTCGCCGCGGTCAGAACCGCGGATGCTCACCGATCAGCACGGCGCGCACGGCGTCGGCGTCCTTGGCCTTCTTGACCGTGCCGAGTGTCCAGCACTCGATGTGCCGCGCGGTCAACACCGCCAGCGCCCGGTCCACGTCCTCCGGAGCGACCACGGCGACCATGCCGACGCCCATGTTGAACGTCTTCTCCATCTCGGCCCGCTCCACCCGGCCGCGCTGGGCGATCATCTTGAACACCGGCGCCGGGTTCCACGTGCCGCGATCCAGCTCGGCCACCATGCCCGGCGGCAGCACCCTGGCGAGATTGGCCGCCAAACCGCCGCCGGTGACGTGAGCGAAGGTGCGCACATCGGTCTCGGCGATCAGCGCTAGGCAGTCCTTGGCGTAGATCCTGGTCGGCTCGAGTAGCTCCTCGCCCAAGGTGCGGCCGAATTCCTCGACATGCCCGGTGAGCGACATGCGATCGATGTCGAGCAGCACCTTGCGAGCCAGGCTGTAGCCGTTGGAGTGCAGACCGGAGGACCCCATGGCGATCACCACGTCGCCGGGACGGACCCGGTCCGGCCCGAGCACCGCGTCGGCTTCGACCACGCCGATGCCGGTGGCGGACAGGTCGTAGTCGTCCGGGTCCATCAGGCCGGGGTGCTCGGCGGTCTCGCCGCCCAGCAGCGCGCACCCGGCGCGCACGCAGCCCTCGGCGATGCCGGAGACGAGTTCGGCGACCTTCTCCGGGACGACCTTGCCGATGGCGATGTAATCCTGCAGGAACAGCGGTTCCGCACCGCAGACCACGAGGTCGTCCACCACCATGGCGACCAGGTCGAGGCCGACCGTGTCGTGTTTGTCCATCGCCTGCGCCACCGCGATCTTGGTGCCGACGCCGTCGGTGGAGGCCGCCAGCAGCGGTTCCCGGTAGCCGCCCTTGAGCGCGAACAGCCCGGCGAAACCACCGAGGCCGCCTTGGACCTCCGGCCGGGTCGCCTTCTTCGCCAATGGCCCGAACAACTCGACGGCGCGGTCACCTGCCTCGATGTCCACGCCTGCCGCGGCGTACGAGGCACCACCACTGGGGGTCTGTTCAGTCATTTTCGGGGAAAGCTCCAAACCGAATCGCCGGATAGATGCCTGCTCACGCTACCGGAGCCGGATAACGACCCCGCACCGGTGTTGGCTCGCCCTCTTGACAATAGGGCAGCGCGGGCCGTACAGCGGATCATCAGTCCATCTCACCCTCGGCGAACCGCCCGGCCGGCCGTGTGCGGCGTCGGCGCTGCCGTACCGGGTCGGGCACCGGTACCGCCTCGACCAGACGCCGGGTGTACTCCTCCCGCGGTGTGCGCAGGATGTGATCTCGATCACCCTCTTCGACCACCGCGCCGCCGCGTAACACCACGATGTGGTCGGCGAGCTGATCGACCACCGCCAGATCGTGGCTGATGAACAGGCACGCCCAGCCGAACTCACGCTGGAGCTGACCGAACAGCTCCAGCACCGCCGCCTGCACCGAGACGTCGAGCGCGCTGGTCGGCTCGTCGGCGACCAGCAGGTCCGGACCGAGTACCAGGGCGCGAGCCAGGCTGGCGCGCTGCCGCTGTCCCCCGGACAGCTCATGCGGATACCGGCGTTCGATGCCCGCGGGCAACCGCACGTCATCAAGCAGTCCGCGCACTGTGGTCCGGATATCCGCGGAACTCGCGGCCTTGTGCACGATCAGCGGTTCGGCCACGCACTCGCCCACGGTGAGCCGGGGATTCAGCGAACTGGCCGGGTCCTGGAAGACGAATCCGAAGCGCCGCCGGAGGGGCCGCAGCTTGCGCTGCGACAGTCCCGCGATGTCCTGGCCGCGCACCCGCACCGTTCCCGAGGTCGGCCGTTGCAGTGCCGCGACGCAGCGGCCGATGGTCGACTTGCCCGATCCGGACTCGCCGACCAGGCCGAGCGTCTCGCCGGGACCGATGCGCAGGCTCACCCCGTCCACGGCGCGGAAACGCGGCCTGCCGAACGGGCCGGGGAATTCGACCACCAGATCGCGGACCTCGAGTACCGGATCGTCCTGGCTGTCGACGGCGGCCGCCGGGCGGTGCGCGATCTGCTCGGCGCCCAGATGGGGCACCGCGGCCAGCAGGGTGCGGGTGTACTCCGCCGCCGGACGCGCGAACAGTTCGTCCACCGCGGCCTGCTCGACCACCATGCCGTCTCGCATCACCACCACGCGGTCGGCGATATCGGCGACCACGCCCATGTTGTGCGTGATCAGCACGATCGCACTGCCGATCCGGTCGCGCAGGTCCCGCAGCAGGGCGAGGATCTCGGCCTGCACGGTGACGTCCAGCGCCGTGGTGGGCTCGTCTGCGATGATCACCTTCGGCTCGCAGGCGATGGCGATGGCGATCATCACGCGTTGTTTCTGGCCGCCGGAGAGCTGGTGTGGGTAGTAGTCCACCCGGTACTCGGGGTCGGGCAAGCCGACCAGGCGCAACAACTCCACGGCGCGTGCCTTCGCGGCCTTCCTGGTCAGATCGGTATGCGCCCGCAGCGCCTCGCCGATCTGGAAGCCGACGGTGAACAAGGGGTCCAGCGCCAGGCCCGGTTCCTGGAACACCATCGAGATCGCGCCGCCGCGCAGTGCGGTGAGCTGCTTCTCGCTCATCGCGGTGACCTGCTGGCCGCCCAGGGTGACCAGGCCGCGCACGGTCGCCGTCTCCGGCAGCAGACCCATCGCCGTGCGCGAGCTCACCGACTTGCCCGAACCGGATTCCCCGACGATGGCCAGCACTTCCCCCGGATCGACCTCGTAGGTGACGTCGGTGACCGCGTGCACCGGCCCCGCGTCGGTGGCGAAGGTGACCGACAGCGATTCGATGGACAGGGCGGGCCGCCTACGGTCGGCTGCGAAGGACTCAGCCATCGGTCGCGTCCTTTGCTCTCGCACCCGTTGTGCCCCGCTCGTGGGACGCACCCTCGGGCTCGGCGACGTCGGCCCGGATCACCGCCGCGGCGCGACGGGTGCGCAGCATCGGGTTGAGCACTTCGTTGAGGCTCTCGCCGACCAAAGTCATGCCGAGCACGACGAACACGATGGCTACGCCGGGGAAGACGCCGGTCCACCAGATGCCGTTGGACACGTCCGACAACGCCTTGTTCAGGTCGAAGCCCCACTCCGCGGCCTGGGTCGGTTCGATGCCGAAACCGAGGAAACCCAGGCCGGCCAGGGTGAGGATGGCCTCCGACCCGTTGAGCGTGACGATCACCGGCAGCGACTGGGTGACGTTGGCGAGGATGTGCCGGAACAGGATTCGCGTGGTCGACGCGCCGGTCACCCTGGCCGCGTCGACGTAGGGCTCCTGCTTCACGGCCACGGTCGCGTTGCGCACCACACGGAAGTACTGCGGCACGAACACCGCCGTGATGGCCACCGCCGCCGACAGCACACCACCCAGGCTGGTCGAGCGACCGCCCGCGACCACGATGGACACCACGATCGCCAGCAGGAGCGTCGGGAACGCGTACATCGCGTCCATGAACAACACCAGCAGCCGGTCCGGCCAGCGGCCGATATAGCCGGACAGCAGCCCGAGCGGCACGCCGATCAGCAGCGAGAGCACCAGCGAGATCGTGATCACCCACAATGCGGTGCGCGCACCGTAGAGCACCCGGGAGAACACGTCTTCCCCGCGCACCGAGGTGCCGAACCAGTGCTCGGCCGACGGCGCTTGCTGACGGACGAAATCGACGCCGTCGGCGGCGCTCTGGGCGAATCCGTACGGCGCGATCAGCGGAGCGAAGAGGGCGGCGACCACGAAGACGCCGATCGAGCCCAGCCCGAGGATCAACGTCGCTCGCTGTAAACCCGCCGTCAGCGAGAACAACCGCAAGCCCGGCACACCCCGGCGCGCCGCGGGCGGCGTGACCAGCGTTTCGGTCAACAGTTCCGGAGCGCTCATCAGAACCTCACCCTTGGATCGATCAGCGCTACCAGCACGTCCACCACGAAGCTCATCACGGCCACGATCAGTGCGATGAACGCGGCGATGCCTTGCACGGCGACGAAATCGCGTGCCGACAGGTACTGCGTGAGCTGGTAGCCGAGGCCCTTCCACTCGAACGTGGTCTCGGTGAGCACCGACGCGCCGAGCATCATCGCGATCTGCATGCCCATCACCGTGACGATCGGGATCATCGCGTTGCGGAAGGCATGCCGGCCGGTCACCACCCGCCGGGACAGGCCACGCGCCCGCGCCGCCTCCACGTAGTCGGCGCGGAGGGTCTGGATCAGGTTGATCCGCACCAGCCGCAGGAAGATGCCCGCCGTGAGCAGGCCCAGCGCGACGGCGGGCAGCACGGCATGTGCCAGCACGTCGAGCAGGTATCGGGAGTCGCCGTAGCGGATCGCGTCGATCACCATGATGTTCGTTTTCGGCGACACGTGCTGCAATCGCAACTCCACGTTGGTGCTCGCCCGGCCCGCCACCGGCAGCCAGCCCAGCCGCACCGCGAACACCAGCTTCAGCAGCAGCCCGACGAAGAAGACCGGTGCGGCGTAGAACAGGATCGCCAGCAACCGCAGCCCGGTGTCGGCGGTCGAATCCCGATGGGTCGCGGCGTATCTGCCCAGCGGGATGCCGATCGCGAACGCGACGATCAGTGCCCAGCACACCAGTTCCAGCGACGCCGCGCCGTAGGTGACGACCACCTCGCTGATCTCCCGGTTGTCCTGAGAGCGCCCGAGGTCCCCGTGCAAGAGCCCGGAGAGGTAGTCCCGGTACTGGGCCAGGATCGGCCGGTTCAGCCCGGCCGCCTCCTTGCGCGCTTCGATCTGTTGCTGGGTCATGCGCCCGCCCATCGCCGCGCTGATCGGGTCGCCGACCACGCGCATCAGGAAGAACACGACCGTCACCAGGATCCACGCGGTCACCGGAATCAGCAGCAGGCGCACGCCGAGGTAGCGCGCCAACGCGAGAGGACGGGACTGCTCGCCACCCCTGCCCGTTCGCCGCGGGCCGAGGCGCCGGGTCCGGACGGGTTTCGGTTCGATGTCCGCCGAAATAGTCGTTCCGGGCCCGGCTGTGTCGCCGGAACTCACTTGCTCAGCACCGCGTAGCGGAACTTGAACGACGCGTCGAGCGTCTGCTCCACGCCTTGCACGCCCGCGGCCGCGACCGCGATCTGTTTGCCGGACAGCAGCGGAACGATCGGCAGGAAGTTCCGCGCGAGGTCACGCTGGATCTGCTGGATCTGCTGGAATCGCTTGTCCTTGTCGGGTTGGGTCGCCTGGGCGATCAACTGCGCGGAGATGCCCGGGTCCTCGAAGTGCGACTGCAAGAAATTGTTCGGACCGAAGAACGGAGAGAGGTAGTTGTCCGGGTCCGGGAAGTCCGGGAACCAGCCGAACTGGTAGAGCGGATAGCTGTCGCGGGCTCGTTCCCGCTGGTAGGTCACCCACTCGGTGGATTGCAGATTCACCCGGAACAAGCCGGTGGCCTCCAGCTGCGACTTGATCGCGGCGTACTCCTCGGAGCTGCTGGAGCCGTAGTGGTCGGGGTTGTATTGGAGATTCAGCTCTACCGGCGTCGCCACCCCGGCGTCGGCGAGGAACTTCGCCGCCTGGTCCTTGTTCGGCTGGGCGCCGTAGAGATCCTTGAACGGCTCCGCCGCGCCCGGCATGCCCTGCGGGACCGAGGAATACGCGGGCAGATAGGTGTTCTTGTAGACACCGTCGGCCAGCGCCGCCCGGTCGACGGTGGACGCGACGGCCTTGCGCACGGCCAGTTTCTGCTCCGGCGTGCCGCCCGGCATGGTGTCCAGGTTGAACACGATGTAGCGCAATTCGCCGCCGGGGCCCTCGTGGACGGTGACCTCGCTGTCGGCCCGCAGCGATTCGATGTCGGTGGGTGTGAACGATCGATATCCGACGTCCAGCGACCCGTTCTGCAGGTCGAGTTTCATGTTGTCGGTGGTGGCGTAGTACTTCGTCGATACCGTCTCGGTCTTCGGGGTCCCGAGGATGCCGTTGTAATCGGCGAACGCTCGGTACTCGACCAGCTTGTTCTTGTCGTAACCGGCGATGGTGTACGGACCGGAGTAGCCCTTGGCACGCACCACGTCCTCGTCCGGCATGACCTTGTCCGGCGCGTACACCCTCTCGTCGACGATCGGCCCCGCCTGGGTGGGCAGGATCGCGGGGAAGGTCTGGTCGTTGGCCACCTTCAATGTGAACGCGACCGTGCGCGCGTCCACCACGTCGGTCTTCTCCAGGTTGCCGAGCAGGGACGCGGGCCCGTTCGGGTCGTTGATCCGCAGCATCCGGTCGAAGGAGAACTTCACGCTGGTCGCCGTCAGCGGGTTGCCGTTGGCGAACTTCAGGTTGTCCTTCAGCGTGCAGGTGTACACCGTCGGCGCGGTGAACTCGCACTTCTGCGCCGCGTCCGGCCGAGGCGTCGCGTCGCCGGGGGCGAAGTTGAGCAGGTACTGGTAGATCTGCGTCTCGGCGACCAGCGACCCGTTGTCGTAGGCCGCCGCCGGATCGAGGGAGAAGATCTTGTCGGTGGTGCCCGTCACCAGGCCGTCACCGCCCGCACCGGTTCGTCCGGAACCACAGCCCGCCAGCGCCGACCCGGCCAACGTCACCAAGCCGACGACCGCGACGGCGCGCGTCCCCGCCGAGCGACCGAACCTCGAATTCCTCATCACGGCCCCACTTCTCGAGCGCCGCACCGCGTTCCCCCTGAATCGCAGGCCCGGTGCGGACCGGGTGAACTTCCGATCTGATCGGCACCGTACCTATGAAGCATTTTCGGCACGTTACGTTTTCGAAGAAAACTCGCGGCGACGTCAGCAGTGTTATGTGCCGCGACTACGACCGCCGGAAAACCGGTCGTACGTCCAGGATCGGTGGAGAACGGACCGCGCGATGTCTCGAGCACGCCAGCTCGCGGTGCGCGACAAACGAACACGATCCGCGAGAATGCCTCGGACGAAATCGAACCTGCGTGCCGTGGCGAACCAGGCTCAGGGACGGCTCAGCGCGCTCGCATTCGCGTTGTCCCCGAGCAGTGCGGCCTCGGACTGGCCGGTGAGCATGCCCTCGAGCACGTTCTTCCCGATGGCCGCCTCGGTGGGTAGCGGGATGGGATAGTTGCCGTCGAAGCACGCGGCGCACAGCCGCGAGCGCGGCTGCTCGGTCGCGGCGATCATGCCGTCGAGGGAGATGTAGCCGAGCGTGTCGGCGCCGATGGACCGGCGCACGCCCTCGACCATGTCCGCGACGTCGCCCTCGGTCCCCGCGCCGTTGGCGATCAGCTCCGCGCGTGAGGCGAAGTCGATACCGTAGAAGCACGGCCATTTCACCGGCGGCGAGGCGATCCGCACGTGGATCTCCAACGCGCCCGCCTCCCGCAACATCCGGATCAGCGCGCGCTGGGTGTTGCCGCGCACGATCGAATCGTCCACGACGATCAGGCGCTTGCCCCGGATGACCTCGCGCAGCGGATTGAGCTTGAGCCGGATGCCCAGCTGCCGGATGGTCTGGCTCGGCTGGATGAACGTGCGCCCGACGTAGGCGTTCTTCATCAGGCCCTGGCCGTATGGCACCCCCGACCCCTGGGCGTAGCCGACGGCCGCCGGTGTGCCGGATTCGGGCACCGGGATCACCAGGTCGGCATCGACGGGATGCTCCTTGGCCAGGCGCCGGCCGATCTCCACTCTCGTGGCGTGCACCGACCGGCCGGCAATGGTGCTGTCCGGCCGGGCCAGGTACACGTACTCGAAGACGCAGCCCTTGGGCTCGGGGTTGGCGAAGCGCATCGAGCGCACGCCCTCGGCGTCGATCGCCAGCAGTTCGCCGGGTTCGATCTCGCGGACGAAGGCGGCGCCGACGATGTCCAGCGCGGCGGTCTCACTGGCAACGACCCAGCCACGCTCGAGCCTGCCCAGGCACAGCGGACGTACGCCGTGCGGGTCGCGCGCGGCGTAGAGCGTGTGCTCGTCCATGAAGGTCAGGCAGAACGCGCCCTTCAAAGTGGGCAGCAGTTCCATCGCGGCCTGCTCGATGCTGGAGTCGGCGGCGGCGTGCGCGAGCAGCGCGGTGACCACATCGGAGTCGGAGGTCGCGGCCGCGGGTTGCGGGCGGCCGCCGCGAACGGAGGCGCCGAGCAAGCCGTATTCGCGTGCGCGACTCGCCAATTCGGCGGTGTTGACCAGATTGCCGTTGTGTCCCAGGGCAAGGCCGGAGCCGACCGCGGTGGTACGGAAGATGGGCTGGGCGTTTTCCCAGGTCACTCCGCCCGTGGTGGAGTAGCGACAGTGACCGACGGCGATGTGCCCCGGCATGGCCGCCAGCGTCTGCTCGTCGAAAACCTGGCTGACCAGACCCAGGTCCTTGAAGACGAGGATCTGCGAACCGTCCGAGACCGCGATGCCCGCCGCCTCCTGCCCACGGTGCTGCAAAGCATAGAGACCGTAATACGTGAGCTTGGCCACTTCTTCGCTCGGCGCCCAGACTCCGAACACTCCGCACTCCTCGCGCGGCTCGTTCTCATCGACGTCCGGAGCGGAATACGAGGGGGCGGAAATGCTGTCGACCGGCAGTTCGGCGTTGGTCACCGTTTGCTCCCTGTTCGGGCGGGCTGGGGGCGAATTTCATTCTACGGGTGGTCGGCGGCGCAGTCGCACGCCTGCCGCATCCGAACAGCAATCCAGGTGCTGCGAAGCGCGGCATTTCCGGTAGCGCCAGCTGTTACGGTGCGCACCGTGACGACTACGGACGATGCGGGCAAGACGGAGTCGGGCGCGGCCCCGGCGCGCAGGCCATGGCCTCGGATGGTGCTCTTTCCGCTCGCGGTGCTGAGCCTGCTCACCGCGCTGCTGGGCATCATGTACCTCGACTATGTCGTCGATCCGGAGAAGAACCTGCACGATTTCCCGATCGCCCTGGTCAATCAGGACGTCGGCGACACCATCGGCAGCGGCGCGGACAAGCGGCAGGTCGATTTCGGCAACCAGATCACCGAAGCGCTGTCCGCCGGGGTGCCGTCCGACAAGGTCGACCTGCGTGTGATCAGCATCAACGAATCCGAGCGGCAGATGCAGTCCGGGCAGGTCTACGGCGCGATCGTCATCCCGAGCGATTTCAGCAAGCGGCTCGGCAACTTGGGTGTGGGCAGTGTCATACCCGGCGATATCCAGCGGCCGATCATCACGTTGCAGACCAACCCGCGCACCGGCGCGTTCGGCACCCAAATCGTGCTGCGGGTCGGCAACGAGGCGCTGGCCGAGGTGAACAAGCAGGTCGGCAAGCAGTTGCTCGATCAGGTGACCGCGCAACTCGCCCCGCCGCCCGGAGGTCCCCCCGCGCCCGAACTCACGGGTGCGACCAAGGTCGCGCTGGCGTCGCCGATCCAGGTGGTCGAGCAGCAGTATCATCCGCTTCCGCACGGCAGTGGCCAGGGACTGACCGCGTTCTTCTACGCCCTGTTGCTGCTGTTGGCCGGTGTGGTCGGCGCGATGGTGATCCACACCATGATCGATGCCCAGCTCGGCTTCGTGCCCACCGAATACGGCCCCTGGTATGTGCACTATCCGCCGACGCCGATCTCCCGGTTCCGGACCCTGCTGCTCAAGTGGGGCGTGTTCGTGCTCGCGGCGAACATCGTCGCCGCGGTGTTCCTGGTCGTCGGCAAGCTGCTGGACATGCCGATCGGCAATCCGCTCGCCCTCTACCTCTACAGCGCGCTCGCCATGACCGCCGTGGGCGTGACCGGTCTGTCCATGCTGGCGGCGATCGGCTCGGCGGGCCTGCTGGTGAACCTGATCCTGTTCGTCATCCTCGGCTTGCCGTCCTCCGGAGGAACGGTGCCGATCGAGGCGACACCGCAGTACTTCGGCTGGCTCGCCTCCTTCGAGCCCATGCACCAGGTGTTCCTCGGGGTGCGCTCGATCCTGTACTTCGACGCGAGTTTCGAGGCGGGACTCACCCGCGGAGTGTGGATGGCGGTCCTCGGCTTGGCGATCGGGCTCATCTTCGGTGCGGCGGTCACCCGTTTCTACGACCGCAAGGGGCTGGAGCGCCGCAACATCCTCCGGGCGTGACCCGGCGCGTCGGAATACTCGGCATTGCGTGCGGCCGCACCCGCCCCGAGGGTCATCTCGAAGCCACGGCGAGCTCCGGAGCCGGACACGCTCCTCGATCGCGGGTGCGCGGTCCGCGTCAGGCAGTCGTGGCCCGCACGATCGGCAGCCAGTGGGCTATCTCGGCCGCACGGGTGCCCGAGGCGCTGACCGCGCCGGAGGTCACGGCGGCGTCGAAGTCGAGCAGCCCGGTGGCCAGCAGGAGCCAGGTACGCGGGTCGGTCTCGACGACGTTCGGTGGGGTGCCCCTGGTGTGCCGGGGCCCCTCGACGCACTGCACCGCGACGAATGGCGGCACCCGGATCTCCACCGAGTGACCGGGCGCGGAGGCTGCCAGCGAGCGCGCAGTGGTCCGCACCGCCGCCGCGAGTGTTGTACGCGTAGGCGCGTTCTCGGACTCGTCGCGCAACCACTCGCTCACCGCCGCGACCGCTGCCCGCATCTGGGCGGGGTCGACCGTCCCTCGTCCTGCCACGGTTCCGACCCTACTTCCCTCCCCCCGTCGGCCTGTGTGGTCGCCCGCTACCTCTCGCCCGCGAACGGTGCGAGGTACCGGGCGACCAGGCGGTCACGCCTTGGGGGTGGCGCGCATTCCGACGTAGCAGCATTCGGTGCCGTCGGTGAGGGTGTCGAAGACGACGGGCATGTAGTCCTCGCTGAAGGAGGGGCCCGCACCGGACGCGGCGAAGACGGTGGGACCGACGGGCGTGAGGTCCATGCTCAGCGCGGGTGACATGCCCGCCATACCGTCGACGAACTCGTAGAGCATGTGGCCGGTGCCGTCGTCCTGCTTGGTGACGGTGATCACCACTCCCGCCCGCCGGTAGGTGCCGACGAACGGGGCGATGTCCACCGCGACCGGCGGGTCGGCCGGGCCGAACACCTCCGGTACCCGAACGTCCGCCAATTCGGCGAGCAGCTCGCGGAACAGGGCCGCGTAGAGCGGCCGCGCGCCGCCGCCGTTGGTGAGCAGCGCCACCGCGACGCCCGCTTCCGGCACCGCCCGCAGATACGCGTACTGGCCGATCGCGGCGCCGTCGTGGCCGAATCCCTTGATGCCGTCCCAGTCGTAGAGGGTCCACCCGAGCCCCCAGCCGTCGGCGCTGACGGTCCACTTGTCCGGGACGTCGACCTCCCGCCGCCGCATCGCGGCGACCGACGCCGCGGAGAGGACCGCGGTGCCGTCGGCGGCGCGTCCGCCGTCGAGATGCATGCGGGCGAAGCGGACCATGTCACCCGCCGACGTGATCACCCGGGCCGCCGGCCCGACACTGCGGGGCATCGCGTCCCATTCCGGAGCGGGCTCCGGGTCGACGCCCGCCGCCCCGAGGTGGCTCATCGCGACGCGGAAACGCAGCGCCTGCTCGGGCAGCGTCACCAGGTGGTCGAGTCCCAGCGGGCCGGCGAGCATGTCCCGCACGGCCTCGTCCCAGGTCATGCCGGTGAGCACTTCGACGACGCGACCGAGCACCACATAGCCGAGGCTGCCGTAGGACATCGCCGTGCCGGGGGCGCAATCCAGCGCCACATCCCGTGCCGCTGCGACGTATCCGGCGAGGCAATCGTCACCCCGCCCGGTGTCGTGGTTGAAATCGTTTGTGACACCGCCGGTATGGCTGAGCAGCTGCCTGATGGTGATCGTCGCCGTCGCCCGCTCGTCGGGAGTGGCGAATTCCGGCAGGACGTCCACCACCGGCGCGTCGAGGTCGAGCTTGCCCGCGTCGACGAGCCGCATGATCAGCGTCGCGGTGTACACCTTGGCGATCGAGCCGCAGAGGAACACCGAGTCGGTGGTCACCGGCACTCCCGTCCCCCGGTGCAGGACACCGCTGGCGATCTCGTAGACCTGTCCGTCCACCAGGACCGCCAGCGACGCGCCCGGCACGTGATGCTCGGCGCGCAGCTCGTCCAACCGTGCCTGCCAGCGGGCCACGGAGAACCTGCGCCCGGTCGAGGCCGTGCTCCCCCAGTCTCCGCGTACCTGCCACGCGCCCGTCTCGTCCCAGTTCACCGTGTTCGACATTTCTTCTCCCGGACTCTTCGGCGTTGCGCACACTGTGCGCGTAATGCGAACACTGTACCCATATCGAAACGACGTCCGCAACTGTGTGGTTGCAGCGACTGTTCGGCTTCGATTGCGGCAAAGGCCCATTCGGCTCGGGAACGCCGCCGTGCCGACGACCGTGAGGACCGAGATCGACCAGGCAGCGCGGGCTTTTCCTGTAGGTGACCGATCGGCGCGGCGCCTGGTTCGGCGGCTCCGTCGGGGCGTTGCTGTCCGCTACGCGACTGTCAGCCGCGTGCCGCAGAGACCCGCACGGCTCAACCATCCACAGTCGTCTAGAGGTGAGCCGAGCCGTTCAGCGCTTGCGCAACAATCCCTCGACGCGACGGGCCAACCGCGGTGCGATCGCGCCGCCCGCATTCAGGGTGAGGTGCAGCAGCGCCGGCGCGATGACGCCTGCGGTACGCCGGCGCAGCCACCCGAACACGACGCCGCCCGCGGCGGTCACGGCGACGGTCGCCGCAACGCTGTCGCCAACGGCCCGCGCGGGAGCGATGTGCCAGAGACCGAACGTGGCCGCGCCGAGCAGCGTCCCCGCCCGCGGACCCACCGCGGTGTCCAGCAAAGGATCCAGCGTGCCGCGAAAGACGAGTTCCTCGCTGTAGACGGTGCCGAGCGGGATGTGCACGGCCACCCACTCCCTCGTGGGCACTTCAGGCGCGCGGTCGGGCAGCGCGGCCAGCTGCCACCGCAGCGATGGAACGGCAAGAGCCACGATGTATCCGGTGCCGGTGATCGAGGCGGCGAACAACCCCCAGCGCAAGCCCCGCACCGAGCAGCGGCCCGCCTCGCCGCGCAGCGCGAGCGTGTACGCGGTGGCGAAACCGGCGTTGGCGGCGGTCCGGCCGCGGATGCCGAGACCGAGCCGGGGCAGAACCGCGTTGTTCCAGAGGAGCGGAAACGCCATGGCCGCCATCGTTCGCACGGCGCGCCGTGAGCTCACTTGGTCGTCCGCTCGTAATCCTCCGCCGCCTCCACTTCGGCCCGGATCCGTTCGGAACGCGCCGCGGTCCAGTCCGGCGGCGCGGCGATGGCCGCCCAGCCGTCGAGCACCAAAGTGCCGTAACGATGTCCGTGCCCGTCGGTGACGCCTTGGGCGTTGGTCAGGTCGGCGGCCACCTGCCAGAACGTGACGAACGGCCACCAGCGCATCTGTGAGGAGACGTCCGAGCCGCGCGGCTCGGACAACCAATCCGGTTGCGAGAAGATCAGATCTGTCGACCACCAGACGATCGGGTCGGACGCGTGCTGCAGATAGGCGATGCGCGGCGCACGCCACTCCGAGGACGGCCGCGCCAAATCGGCGCTGTCGGAGGCGAACCGGACCACCAGTCCGTCCGCGTACAACGGCTGCACCTCACGGGAGCCCGGATCGCGGCGTGCGACGAATTGCTGCCACAGCCGGTTGGAGTTGGGCGGGCCGACCCACAGCGCGCCGTCGACCTTGGCGCGCAGGTCGGCCAAACCGTCGAACGCCGCCTCGGACCCCTGTGAGCCCAGGCTCTCCCCGTACACCAGCAGCTTGGGACGCGCTTGCGGCGGGCGCGCGGTCCAGTGCTCGTACACCGCGTCGAACAAGTCCCTGCCCGCCGCGGCGGCCTTGGTGCGGTCCGCCAGGAACGACAGCACGCTCGGCAGGTACGAGTACTGCGTGGCGACGATCGCGGTGTCGCCGTCGTACATGTACTCGATCGCCCCCGCGGCCAGCGAGTTCACCCACCCGGTGCCGGTGGTGGTGACCACCACGAGCGCCTTCCGGTCGAACGCCCCGGTCCGCTCCAGCTCGGACACCGCCAGATCGGCCGGTTCCACGCCGCCTTCGACCGACTCCAAGCCGACGTAGGCCCGGATCGGCTCTTTGGCGGGGCGGCCGGTGACCGAGGTGATGCGGCTGGCCGTGGGACCGTGCGAGACGAACCAGCGTCCCTCGAACCCGAGGGTCTCCCATTTCGCCAACGACGTCGGGCTGCCGGAGCGCTCCGGTTGTCGCGGCTGGACGGCGTTGACGGAGGTGTGGTCGTTGCGCACGCTGAAGGCCGAGTTGGCCACCGCGAAGAACGCCTGCGTGGCGACGCCGTTGAAGATCGTCACGGCCAGCACCACCAGCACCAGGAACCCGGCGGCCGGTGCGAGTTCCTGGGGCACGCGCACCCACCGGTTGAGCAGGCGGGCCAGGAACAGGATGATCTCCCGCAACGTCCGGTACACCGCGACCACCGCGGCGCCGACCAAAAGGCTCAGCAGACCGGTGCGCAGGTAGGCGGGCGTGGTGGTGCCCTCCATTCCCATCAGCGCGGTGATCTCGCGCTGCCAGCGTGCCGACTGCACCAGCATCAAGGCGGCACTCAGCGCGGCGGTGAAGAGCACGGCGGACTTGACCGCGTACCGCACCCAGGTCGGCGGCACCGAGATCTTCAGCCGCGGCCGCACCCAGAGCCGGAAAAGCCACTCCAGCAGGCAGCCGACGCCGTACCCGATCGCGGCGTTGATCCCGCTGATCAGCCCCTGGAACAGCCAGTCGCGCGGCAGCAGGGAAGGCGTCACCGACAGGGCGAAGAACACCGTCGCGATCACCAAGCCGACGTAGTTGAGGTCGATGACGTCCTCGGCGCGCCGGGTCACCGCGACTGCGCGTCTACGCAGCTTCCGCATGGCCCCGGCGGTCTCCAGCATTCGACCAGTATGGCGGTCACCACCGACGACCCGGCGCGTTGCCCGGCGCCAGGCGGGCCCGCTCGACGCAGATCACACCGCTATGGCAACTACCCATTTCGCTCGAGTAGTTGTACACGGGCGCGTGGTCGGCGTGATCCGCAGACTTGATACCCATGAGCACATCGACCGCGCGGCCGAAGGCCAGCGCCGCCTATGTCGCGCAGGCGGCGATCGCCTTCGGCGTCAGTTTCGTCGGAGTGGGCATCGGGGTCTACGCGTTGCCATTGGACGCCTGGCAGCGCGGATTCCTCGGGATGTCCGTGCTCTTCCTGGTCACCAGCACGTTCACGCTCGCGAAAGTGGTGCGCGACCAGCACGAGGCGGCGACCATACACGGTCGCATCGATCAGGCGCGGATGGAGAAGCTGCTTTCCGAGCACGATCCATTCCATTCCGTCGCCTGAACACGCGCACCTGGGCGGGCCCGGTAACGAGGGGTTCAGGCCCGCCCAGGTGGGCGTTTCGTCAGACGGCGCCCGCGCCGAACAGCCTCGGCAGCGTGCCCTCGTGCGCGGCCCGCAGCTCCTCGAGAGTGACCGAGAACTGGCCCTGCACCTCGACCGAATCCGAGCCCTGGTCGACCACGCCGATGCGAACCCACGGCAGTTCGCGGGCGGTGCACATGCGGGTGAACCTGGTCTCCTCCGAGCGGGGAACGGCGACCAGCACGCGGCCGGCCGACTCGGAGAACAGCATGACGAACGGGTCGGCGTCCTCGGGGAGCAGGACGCGGCACCCGGTCTCACCGGCGAGCGCGGCTTCGACGACGGCCTGAGCGAGGCCGCCCTCGGAGAGGTCGTGGGCGGCACTGATCATGCCGTCGCGCGACCCGGCGGTCAGCACCTCGGCGAGCAACTGCTCGCGGGCGAAATCGACCTGCGGCGGGACGCCGCCGAGGTGGTCGTGCACCACCTGGGACCAGATCGAACCGCCGAACTCGTCGCGGGTATCGCCGAGCAGGATCAGCGTCTCACCCGGTTCCAGGCCGAGGCCGGTCGGGATGCGACGGTGCACGTCGTCGAGCACGCCCAGCACGCCGACCACCGGGGTCGGCAGGATCGCGGTCTGGCCGGTCTGGTTGTAGAAGCTGACGTTGCCGCCGGTGACGGGGATGCCGAGCGCCACGCAACCGTCCGCCAGGCCCCGCACCGCCTGCTGGAACTGCCACATCACACCGGGGTCCTCCGGCGAACCGAAGTTCAGGCAGTTGGTGACCGCCTTCGGGGTCGCACCGGTGGTCGCCACGTTGCGGTAGGCCTCGGCCAGCGCGAGCTGCGCACCGGTGTAGGGGTCCAGCTTGGTGTAGCGGCCGGACGCGTCGGTGGCCAGCGCGATGCCACGGCCGGTCGCTTCGTCGATCCGGATGACGCCCGCGTCGGCCTGATCGGCGAGCACCGTGTTGCCGCGCACGTAGCGGTCGTACTGCTCGGTGATCCACTTGCGACTGCACAGCTGCGGGCTGGAGATCATCCGCAGCAGCGTGTCGCGCAGTTCGTCGGCGGTCTTCGGCCGGGTGAGCCGGTCGGTGGTGTCGGCGATCAGCGCGTCCTGCCCGTCGGGGCGCGCGACCGGGCGCTCGTACACCGGGCCCTCGTGCGCGACGGTGCGCGGCGGCACGTCGACCACGGTGTCGCCGTGCCAGGTGACCACCAGCCGGTCACCGTCGGTGACCTCGCCGATCACCGTGGCCAGTACGTCCCACTTGCGGCACACGGCCATGAACGCGTCCACGTTCTCGGGCGTGACGACCGCGCACATGCGCTCCTGTGACTCGCTGGAGAGCACCTCGGCGGGCGTCATGTTGGCCGCGCGCAGCGGCACCTTGTCCAGCTCGATGTGCATGCCGCCGTCCCCGGCGGCCGCGAGCTCCGAGGTGGCGCAGGACAATCCGGCGCCGCCGAGGTCCTGGATGCCCACCACCAGCTTCGCCGCGTACAGCTCGAGACAGCACTCGATGAGCACCTTCTCGGTGAACGGGTCGCCGACCTGCACCGAGGGCAGCTTCTTGCGGCCGGAGCCGGACTCGTCACCGGAGAAGGTGTCCGAGGCCAGCACCGAGACGCCGCCGATGCCGTCGAGGCCGGTGCGCGCGCCGAACAGCACGATCTTGTTGCCGGTGCCGGAGGCGAAGGCCAGGTGCAGGTCCTCGACCCGCATCACACCGGCGCACAACGCGTTCACCAGCGGGTTGCCCTGGTAGGAGGGGTCGAACACGGTCTCGCCGCCGACGTTCGGCAGGCCGAGCGAGTTGCCGTACCCGCCGACGCCGCGCACCACGCCGTCCACCACGCGACGGGTGTCGGCCGCGTCCGCCGCGCCGAAGCGCAACTGGTCCATCACCGCGATCGGACGCGCGCCCATCGCCATGATGTCGCGCACGATGCCGCCGACGCCGGTGGCCGCACCCTGGTAGGGCTCGACGTAGGAGGGGTGGTTGTGGCTTTCCACCTTGAAGGTGACCGCCCAGCCGTCGCCGACGTCGACGACGCCCGCGTTCTCACCGATACCCGCGAGCATGGACTCGCGCATCTCGTCGGTGGTGGTCTGGCCGAAGTAGCGCAGGTGCACCTTCGAGGACTTGTAGGAGCAGTGTTCGCTCCACATCACGGAGTACATCGCCAGTTCGGCGTCGGTCGGCCTGCGACCGAGGATCTCCTTGATGCGCGCGTACTCGTCGTCTTTGAGGCCGAGTTCTTTGTAGGGTTGCGGCACGTCGGGGTTTGCTGCGGCTGCGCTGACGGTGTCGACCTGCGGAGTCACGGAGTACCAGGGTCCTTTCGGCCGGGCATTGTGAAGCGACGAGCGTTGTCACTGGGTGGCGGCGAGATGCCTGGGTTCAAGTCTAGAGGCAGTGGGTAGGGGGCCCACGCACCGGCTACTCTGAGCCGGTGAACGAAGGATCGGGGGTCGCGAATCCGGGTGGGCGATCGATCGCCACGGACGCCGCGCTCGCCTCGGGCGGGGACTCGGGAACCGCGCCCGGCGCCGTGTCGCCGAACCTGCCGGAACCGAAAGTGCGCTGGCTGATTGCTGCTATCGCGTTGTTCGCGGTGTCGGTGCTCGTGTCGCTGCTGGTGCACTGGTGGCACGGCTACATCGACCTCCAGGTGTATCGCAACGGAGCCCGGGTCTGGCTGGACGGCGGCGATCTCTACGGCCCGATGCCGCCGGTCGAGGGCATCGGGCTTCCGTTCACCTATCCGCCTCTGGCGGCGTTGTTCTTCGCGCCGCTGGCCCTGATGTCGCTGGTGGTCGCCGAGGTGCTGGTGGTCGTCACCTCCGTGGCGAGCCTGGGCATCTCGCTGTGGCTGGTGCTTGCGCGCCTGCGTCCGGAGCTTTCCCGCCCGGCCGTGCTCACCCTGGTCATCGGCGCGGTCGCGGTGGCGCAGTTCTTCGAACCGATCCGCCAGACCTTCGGTTTCGGACAGATCAACCTGGTGCTGATGGCCGCGATCACACTGGACTGTCTGGTGCGCAAGCCGTTCTGGCCGCGCGGCATGCTGATCGGCATCGCGGTGTCGGTGAAATTGATCCCGGCCGGTTACCTGCTGTACTTCCTGCTGCGCAAGGACTGGAAGGCCGCGGGCACGCTGGTCATCTCCGCTATCGCTGCGGTGGGCCTCGGATTCCTGCTGTTCCCCGGCGATTCCGTGGACTACTGGTTCCACACCCTCGCCGACACCGGCAGGATCGGCCCCCCTTACTTCGCGGGCAACCAGTCCATCAAGGGCATGGCCTTCCGCTTGGGCGTCGACGACACGGTGGCCACCGTGCTGTGGATCGCGCTGTCGGCGCTGGCCGTCGCGCTCGCCGCGGTGTGGATGCGCAGGCTGATCGACGCGGGCGCGACCGTGGCGGCGTTGCTGGTGAACGCCGCGGTGGTGCTCTTGGTCTCGCCGGTGTCCTGGTCGCATCACTGGGTGTGGATCGCGCCCGCGCTGGTGGTCACCGCCGATCTCGTAGTGCGTGGCGCGCGCAGCCCGCGGGTGATCGGCGCGGTCGCGGCGGCCACCGTGCTGTTCCTGATCGGTCCGCACTGGCTGCTGCCGCACTCGCGCGACCGCGAGCTGGAATGGGCCTGGTGGCAGCAGATCATCGGAAGCAGCTACGTTCTGGCCACTTTCGCCGTCCTCGTCGTCGCGGTGGTCACCTACCGCCCGGCGGTCTCGGGTGTGAGGAAGGCGGCCAGCGCCGCGGCATAAGCCGGAACGTCGAACGCGCCCATCAGCTCGCGCGCCGAATGCATCGCCAGCTGCGGCGCGCCGACGTCGACGGTGGGCATGCCGGTGCGCGCGGCGGTCATCGGGCCGATCGTGGAGCCGCAGGGCAGGTCGGCGCGATGCACGTAGCGCTGCAACGCGACTCCGGCCTGAGCACAGGCCAGCGCGAACGCGCCGGCGCCGGTGGCGTCGGTGGCGTAGCGCAGATTCTGGTTGACCTTCAGCACCGGCCCGCCGTTGACCTCGATCCGGTGCGCGGGCTCGTGCCGCTCCGGATAATTCGGGTGCGTCGCGTGCGCCATGTCACCGGACGCGCACACCGAACCGGCCAGCGCGGCAAGGTAATCGACGCGCCCGCCACCGCGCGCGAGCACGATGCGTTCCAGCACCGCGGGCAGCAGATCCGACTGCGCGCCACGGTCGGACTGGCTGCCGACCTCCTCGTGGTCGAACATGGCCAGCACCGGGATCGCCGCGCCCGGATCGTCGATCGCGGCCAGGAACGCGTGCAAACCCGCGAAGCAGGTGCCCTGGTTGTCCAGGCGCGGCGCGCTGACCAGGTCGTGGTCGCGACCGATCAGCCTGCTCGGGGCCAGGTCGTGGGTCATCAGTTCCCAGCCGAGCACCTCGCCGGGATCGACCCCGGCCCGGTCGGCCACGAAATCGATGAACGCCGCCGCTTCGTACCCGACGCCCCACACCGCGTTGACGTGCCGCTGCGGATCCAGCGTGACGCCCCTGCGGTCCTCGGACAGGTGGATGGCCAGCTGCGGCACCCGCAGGATCGGCTCATCGATGCGAACCAGCCGCTCACGCACCGTGTTCGCCTCGCGGACGCTCAGCCGCCCCGAGACACCGAGTTCCCGGTCCAGCCAGGAGTTCAGCCACGCACCGCCGTACGGCTCCAACCCGACCAGTTGCCAGCCCGCCGAGGTGAGATCGGGATGCTGCTTGACGCGCAGGTTGGGACTGTCGGTGTGCGCCCCTACCACGCGGAACGGGGTCGCGCCCGCGGCGTCTCCGGCAGCCCAGGCGACCAGTGACCCGCCGCGAACCACGTAGTGCCTACCCGGACCGTCCGAGGGCCAGGTCTCCGATTCGGCGAGCCGGGTGAACCCGCGCGCGTCCAATTCCGCGGCGACCGTGCGGCAGACGTGGAACGGCGACGGAGACGCATCGATGAACGCGCACAGCCCGGCGGCCGTGGCAGCGGTGGAGGAGACGGGCATGCCTGCGATCCTAGGCAAGTGAGCCGCGACCGTAGTGTCCCGGTCGGCGCGCGCGTGCGCCTGATATCGGTCGAGACGGTACGAGCCTTGCTGTTATCGCGGAGAATTCGCTCGCGCGGGGCCCCGCCGCGCGGGCTATTCACAGTGGAACATGACGGCAAGAATGGTTTGCCGGACGATCACAAATCGGACGTTCGGGGCATTCATCGGATGAATGTCCGGTACTGCGGAGTATTACTCCGAGGCGATGGAAACCAGGTCGAGCAATCGCATGAGTTCGGTATATCGGCGCGCGCCGATTCGTCCGCGCAACTCCTGCTCGGCGCGCGCCTCCTCCGCACGCACCTCCGCGACCAGATCGGCTCCGAGCCTGCTGAGGCCGATCAGGATGCGGCGCCGATCGTCCTGTGCGGCGAGCCGGAAGATCAGGCCGCGCTCGGCCAGATAGTCGGCGTGCCGGGTGGCCGAGGACGGCGCGAGCTGCGATTTGGCTGCCAGCTCGGTCATCGTGATACCCGTGTCACCACACAGATTCGACAGCATCGACCACTGATCCGGGGAGAGTTGCCTGGCGCACAACGCCGTGTCCAAGTGCCGCACCCAACCGCGCTCCGCGGCACGCAGCGCGCCATGCAGCGTCGAATTTCCGCTTACAATGGACGTCATTATTCCCTGCCTGCCATGAATTTCGCTCGAACGAGAAGAAGAGTACCGAATGTCGACGCCGTTCGAGAGCCCCGAGGGCACAATCGAGGTCCTCAACATAGTTCCGCGGCAGGGACCGGGCGGTATCGTCGCGCCGTCCTGCGATGCGGCGGTAACGCTCGCGGTCGACGAAATCAACCGGAGTGCGGGAATTCTGGGGCGGGAAATTCGTACCACGAATATCGACGGGGGCCGCCCGCCACACGAGGTCGCCGCCGAGGTCTCCGCGCTGCTGTCCACCGGCATGGTGCACGCCATCACCGGGTGGCACACCTCCGCGGTCCGGCGGGCTGTGGCGCGAGCGGGCGCGGGCCGGGTGCCATACCTGTACGCCACCAGCCATGAGGGCCTGACCGACGAACTGCCAGGCGTGCTGATGCTCGGCGAGCACCCGGCCGGGCAGACCGTGGCCGCCGTGCACTGGCTCGAACGCGAGTACGGCGTGCGGCGCTGGGCCGTCATCGGCAACGACTACATCTGGCCGCGCCGTTCCGCCGCCGCGATCCGCGCGAGCCTGTCCGATCCGGCGGCGATCGTGCTGGAACAGTTCGTGCCGCTGGGGTCGCCGAGTTTCTCCGGCTTCCTCGATCATCCAGCACTCGACCTGGCCGACGCGGTGGTGATCCTGATGGTCGGCGCCGACGTCGCCCGCTTCAACCGGCAGTACGCGGCCACCGGCCGCGCCGCGAGTCAGCTGCGGGTCAGCCCGGCCGCCGACGAGAACGTGCTGCTGGCGGCGGGCCCCGAGGCCAACCGCGACTTCTTCGTGGCGTCCAGCTTCTTCCTCGACGACCGCACGCCCGACGGACGCGACCGGATGACCCGCTACACCGCGCGCCACGGCGCGTTCGCCCCCGCGCTGACCAGCTTCAGCAACGCCACCTACGAAGCCATCCACACGCTGGGCGCGCTCGCACGGGCGGTCGGATCATTGGAAGTGCCCGAGATACTCGATGCCCTCGATCACGGCCTGTTCCTCGAAACCCCCGCCGGGGTGCGGGGTTTCCGCGGCAACCAGGCGATTCAACGCGGATATATCGCCCGCGCGAAAGGCGTCGACTTCGACATCATCGACCGCATCAGCTGAAGTCGACAAACGCCGAGACCGAGCGTCGTCCGTTCGTGGCCCGGCGGCCGGATCACACAGCGACCAGGGTGTCCAGCACGGAGAGGAACAGGCCCAGGCCGTCGTCGCTGGGTCCGGTCAGCGGCTCGGTGGCGTGCTCCGGGTGCGGCATCAAGCCGACGACGCGACCGTTGGCCGAGGCGATGCCCGCGATGCCGCGCTGCGAGCCGTTCGGGTTGTCGCTCGAGTAGCGGAAGACGACCCTGCCCTCGCCTTCGAGTTGGTCCAGCACGGCCTCCGACGCCTGGTAGCGCCCCTCACCGGACTTGAGCGGGATGAGGATCTGAGCGCCCGGCTCGAAGCGGGAGGTCCACACGGTGGACACCGAATCCACGGTGAGCCACTCGTCGCGGCAGATGAAGTGCAGGCCCTCGTTGCGGGTCAGCGCGCCGGGCAGCAACCCGGCCTCGCACAGCACCTGGAAACCGTTGCAGATACCCAGCACCGGCAGTCCGGCGCCCGCCGCGCGCACGACTTCGCCCATCACCGGGGCGAACCGGGCGATGGCGCCGGCACGCAGGTAGTCGCCGTAGGAGAAGCCGCCGGGCACGATCACCGCGTCGACGCCCTTCAGGTCGGCGTCGGCGTGCCACAGGCTGACCGCCTCGGCGCCGGCCAGGCGCACCGCCCGGGCCGCGTCGACGTCGTCGAGCGTGCCGGGAAACGTGATGACCCCGATGCGCGCGGTCATGAAACGCGGACCACCTTCCACTCCTCGATCACCGTGTTGCACAGCAGCGATTCGGCGATCTGCTCGAGCGCCGCGTCATCGACGCTGTCGTCGACGTCGAGTTCGAATCGCTTGCCCTGCCGAACGTCCGAGACGCCCTCGAATCCCAGGCGCGGGAGTGCGCCGACGATGGCCTGCCCCTGCGGATCCAGGATTTCGGCCTTCGGCATCACCTCGACCACGACTCGTGCCACGCGTTGCTCCTCATGTGGTTGGGGGGTTACCTCAGCAGCGTAGTTGTGCAGGTCGGGCACGGCATCCGCGGGGTCGGCCAAGACATCGGCGATGTCACGGAGAACACACCGGGCGTGGATAGCATGACGGCATGCGCATAGCCCACTTCGGTCATTCCTGCCTCCTCGTCGAGCTGCACGGCAAGAAGATCCTGTTCGACCCGGGCACCTTCTCGCACGGCTTCGAGGGCCTCACCGGCCTGGACGCGATCGCGGTCACCCATCAGCATCCCGACCACATCGACCCGGACCGGATCGAGGCGCTGATCGAGGCGAACCCCGGCGCACGGTTGCTGTCGGATCCGCAGACCGCCCAGCAGCGCGGCGAGCCGTGGGAACCGGTGCGCGCGGGCAACATCCTGACGCTCGACGGTCTCCAGATCACCGGCGGCGGCGGCAGGCACGCCGTCATCCACCCGGAGATTCCCGTGATCGACAACACGGTCTTCCTGCTGGGCACCCCGGCCGACCCGGCGCAGCTGGTACACCCCGGTGATTCGCTGTGGGTGCCGCCGGTCCCGGTCGGCGTGCTGGCCGCTCCGGCGGTCGCACCGTGGATGCGGATCAGCGAGGCCGTCGATTACCTGCGCGCCGTCGCGCCGCGGGTAGCGCTGCCCATCCACTTCGGCATCATCCGGCCCGAGGCACAGGGCATCTACTTCGGCCGGCTGAACGAGATGGCGCCCGAGGGGACCGAATTCCGGGTGCTCGCACCGGAGGACGCCACCGAGCTGTAGGCCTAGCCGGTATAGGTCGCGAGGAACAGCGCTTCGGCCAGCGCCATGTGCTCGATCTCCTCGGGATCGACGCTCTCATTGGGCGCGTGGATCAGAGATTTCGGTTCTTCGACTCCGAGCAGCATGATCTCCGCGTCCGGGTAGGTGGCGGCGAAGACGTTGCACAGCGGGATCGAGCCGCCCTGCCCCTGGGTGGTCGGCGCGCGTCCATAGGATGCGGCCAGCGCCGCCTCCATCGCCGCGCGCGCCGGTCCCCCGGCGGGAGACCGGAACGGCGCGGCGATGCCTTCCAGTTCCACGGTCAGCTGGGCGCGCCACGGCGTATGCGCCTGCAGATGCGCCACGAGAGCCCGGTGCGCCTGATCCGGATCGGTGCCCGGCGGAATCCGCAGATTCAGGCGGGCCCGCGCGATCGGCGGAATCGCGGCCGCGGATCCCACCACCGGCGGCGCGTCGATGCCCAGCACCGTCAGCGCCGGTCGCGCCCAGAGCAGATCGGCGACGTCGCCGTCACCGATGAGTTCGACATCGCGCAGGACGCCCGCGTCGGCGTGGAACTGCTCGCGCGGGTACCGCACGCCCGGCCAAACCTGATCGTTGGCCAAGCCGTCGATCGTGGTGTTGCCTCGCTCGTCGCGCAGCGAGGCCAGCAGCTGGATCAGCGCGGCCAGCGCGTCGGGGGCCGGGCCGCCGAACATGCCGGAATGCAAAGGGCTCGCGAGCGTTTCGACGGTGACCACGACGTTCACGCCACCGCGCAGCGTCTCGGTCAGCGTCGGCAGGCCCGCGGCGAAATTACCGCAGTCGCCGATCACGATCGCGTCCGCGCGCAGCAGGTCCGGGTGGGCTTCGACGAACCGCTCCAGTCCCCCGGTGCTCTGCTCCTCGGAGCCCTCCGCGACCACGGTGACACCCAGCGGCAGGTCCGGGCCGAGCGCACGCAAAGCCGTCAGGTGCATGACGATGTTGCCCTTGCAATCCGCGCTGCCGCGCCCGTACCAGCGGCCGTCGCGCTCCGTCAGCTCCCACGGCGAGGTACGCCACGCGGCCTCGTCCATCGGCGGCTGGACGTCGTAGTGACAGTAGAGCAACACTGTCGGCGCGCCCACGGGAGCGGCCCGTGAGGCGACGACTGCCTTGGTGCCGTCCGGCGTTTCGTGCAGGCCGACCGTGGTGAGCCCCGCGGCGGCGAACGCGTCGGCCACCCACTGCGCCGCACGATCGCACTCCTCGGGAGGGAACTGCCGCGGATCGGCTACCGACTTGAACGAGACAAGTTGCGCCAGATCGGTTTTCGCCTGCTCCATCAAGCCTGCCACCGCACCGCGCAGCGCCGCGACACGCACATCCTCCGTCATTCCCCAACCTTATCTCCCGCCCTGGAACAGGAGGTCGTGCAACGAGTCGGGTGTCCGGGCGCGGCCTGTGATCCGGGGCGATTCCCAGGCGAGTACGAAGTGCGTCCAGAAGTCGGTCGCCGTGTGTCAAGGTGGGCGGGGAGGATGCCGGCAATCGAGTGGCATCCTCCAGGAGAGACGAGGCATACCCGCACACCTGTCGAATCGGGAGGCCGTACTCATGTCCGAAGGAGCCGATGATCTGTTCGCCCTACCGGGGTTGAGCCGATCCGCGCCGCGATCCGGATTCCCGGCGCACGAGATGTTTCCGCAGGTCGCTTACGAAATCGTGCACGACGAGCTGATGCTCGACGGCGTCTCCAGGATGAACCTGGCCACCTTCTGCACCACCTGGGTGGACGACCAGGCCCGCAGGCTGATGTCCGAATGCCTGGACAAGAACATCGTCGACAAGGACGAGTACCCGCAGACGGCCGAGCTGGAGCGCCGCGCCATGCGGATGGTCGCGGACCTGTGGCACGCGCCGGACCCGGCCACCACGCACGGCACCTCGACCATCGGGTCCAGCGAGGCGGCCATGCTCGGCGGACTCGCGGCCAAATTCCGCTGGCGCAAGCGTGGCGGCACCGGCACACCCAATTTCGTCTGCGGGCCTGTCCAGGTTTGCTGGGAGAAATTCGCGCGCTACTTCGACGTGGAGATCCGCCGGATTCCGCTGCGCGGGGACCGGCTCACCATGCACCCCGACGATGTCGCGGAACATTGCGACGCGAACACCATGATGGTCGTGCCCACCTTCGGCCAGACCTACACCGGTCTGTTCGAAGACGTCGCCGGGGTCAGCGCGGCGCTGGACACGCTGGAGCGCGAGCGCGGCTGGGACATTCCGATCCACGTGGACGCGGCCAGCGGCGGCTTTCTCGCCCCGTTCGCCGCCCCGGACCTCATCTGGGACTTCCGGTTGCCCAGGGTGAAGTCGATCAACGCCTCCGGGCACAAGACCGGGCTGGCTCCGCTCGGCGCGGGCTGGGCGATCTGGCGGGAGGCAGGCGACCTGCCGGAGGAGTTGATCTTCGACGTGGACTACCTCGGCGGCAGCATGGCCACCTTCAACTTGAACTTCTCCCGCCCGGGCGGACAGGCGATCACCCAGTACTACGAATTCATCCGCTTGGGCCGTGCCGGTTACGCCAGGGTGCAGGCCGCGATCTACCGGGTGGCGCAGCACTTGGCCGCGGGGCTGCGCGGGCTCGGGGTCTTCGAACTGATCCACGACGGCGACCCGCAGCGCGGCATCACCGCGGTGTGCTGGCGGCTGACCGGCGATCCCGGCTTCAACCTCTACGACCTGTCCGACCGGCTGCGTTCCAGAGGCTGGCTGATCGCGGCCTATCCGCTGCCCTCGGAGCGGGACGGCGAGACGGTGATGCGCGCGGTCCTGCGCCAGGGCTTCACCATCGACATGGCCGACCTGCTGATCGCCGATCTCGACCGCTGCATCGGCCAACTACGGCGGCGACCGTTCTCGACTTCGCTCACGCACGAGGAGGCAGGCGGATTCACGCACACCGCCACGCCCGCCGTGCCGGAGACGGAAATCGCGCCGTCCTGATCAGGACAGCGCCGCCGCCCGGCTACGCCATTCGCGGGCGGCGGCGCCGATCGGTCGCGCGAGCGCGGTCCCGACCGGCCGCGGGCGACGGCGCCGACGCATCGCCGCCCGCGACGTCAGTCATGCGGCGCGCAGGGCCGGGAAGGATTCCCACCGGTAGGTGGCGCCGACCGCGCCGTGGAACAGCGCGAGGTCGACGGCGTCGAGCATGGCCTGGCGCGGGCCGGATCGCGCCAACTGGGCGGCGGACACGGCCAGCCGCAGCACACCACCGCGGCGGGCGGTGCGCGAGGCGCCCATGATCAGGGCCCGGCACCACCACGGCTCCGCGCGGAAGCCCTCGCCGATGCCGTACACCCTGGACTTCTGCGCCATATTGCGCTCCAGGTCGATGATCGCGGTCAAGCCGAGCGCCAATCGGAAACCGACTTCCGGCAGCGCGTCCAGCGCGCCCGCCGAAGCATCCCAGCGCGGGGCCGCGAACAGGCGGGTGCGCAGGTCGACCTGTTCGAGCACCCGATCCGCGGCGGTCAACCGCAACCGCGCTTCGTGCCGGGGCAGCGCGGCGAACTCGGCGCGCCGCCGCTTGGTGGCCGCCTGGTCGTAGCCGTGCAGCACGATGGCGTCGCCGCGCGCCCGCCGCCCGCGCAGCCAGGCCTGCGTCGCCGGGTCGTCGAGCAGCCGGTACTTGCCCTTCAACCGCGGGGCGACCAGCAGCGAGAGAGGTACGCCGCGCCGATCCATCTCCTCGGCGAATCCCATCGCTGTGTCCCGGGTGGTGTCCCTGATCCCGGAAATCGATACGATCAGCTCAGCGTTCATGAACTTACGGTGCCAGCCGCACATGTCCTCGACGTGCAGGCGGCATGACGGGGCGGCGAACACTCCGTCACGGGTGTATCGAGCGCTCACCCCGCTGACGGCGCGCCGCTACCGTCCGGCCGCCGGTTCGCGCGGGCGGCCGGACGGTGGGACTACGCGTCGGCGAGACCGACCGTGTCGAGTACCCAGGCGTGCTCGAAGGCCACTTCCCGCCACTTCTCGTAGCGCCCGCTCACCCCGCCGTGGCCCGCGCTCATCTCCGTCTTCAGCAGCAGCGGCGCGTCTCCGGTCGCGGTGGCGCGCAGCTTGGCGATCCACTTCGCGGGCTCGACGTACAACACGCGGGTGTCGTTCAGGCTGGTGATGGCCAGGATCGCCGGGTAGTCCCTGGCCTCGACGTTCTCATAGGGCGAGTAGGACTTCATGTACTCGTAGACGTCCTTGTCCGTCAGCGGGTTGCCCCACTCGTCCCACTCGATCACGGTCAGCGGAAGCGACGGGTCGAGGATGGAGGTGAGCGGGTCGACGAACGGGACGTTGGCGAGGATGCCCGCGAACAGCTCGGGGGCCAGGTTGGCGACCGCGCCGACCAGCAAGCCGCCCGCGCTGCCGCCGTCGGCGATCATCCGGTCGGCGGCGGTGACCCCGGTCTCGATGAGGTGCCGCGCGGCGGCGACGAAGTCGGTGAAGGTGTTCTTCTTGGTGAGCGTCTTGCCGTGCTCGTACCAGAGCCTGCCCATCTCGCCGCCGCCGCGCACGTGCGCGACCGCGAAGACCATGCCGCGATCCAGCAACGACAGCCGGGCGACCGAGAACGCCGGATCGATGCTCGCCTCGTAGGAGCCGTAGCCGTAGAGCAGCAACGGCTGCGGGCCGTCGACGGCCGTCGTCTTCTTCCGCACCAGCGAGATGGGGATCCGCGTGCCGTCCTCGGCGACCGCCCAGTCCCGGTGCTGTTCGTAGTCGTTCGCGTCGTAGCCGCCGAGCACGGGCTGTTCCTTGCGCAACAGCAGCTCGCCGGTGGCCGGAACGTAGTCGAATACCTGCATCGGCGTGATGAACGAGGTCAGCCCGATGCGCAGGGTCGGCTGGTCCCACTCCGGGTTGGATCCGACGCCGACCGCGAAGAGTTCCAGGTCGATGTCGAGTTCGCGCCGCTCGCCGTAGCCGGAGTCGGTCAGCGGCCACACCGCGATCCGAGTGAGCGCCTCGCGCCGGTAGCTGAGCACGAGGTGGTCGCGGAACGCGTCGATGTCCTCGAGTCGCACGTCGTCGCGGTGCCCGATCAGCTGCGTCAGGTTCGACGGGTCGTCGACCGGCGCTTCGGCGAGCACGAAGTTCTCCGCCTTGACGCCATCCACCACGTCGTTGTGCAGGATCAGGAACCGGTCCGCCCCGCCGATCACCGCGTGCTCGGCCGAGTACTCGACACCCTCGCGGCGCGGCAGCAGTACCCGGAACTCGCCCTCGGGGTCGTCGGATTCCAGCACCCAGCCCTCGCTGGTGATCTTGGAGCCGACCCAGATCATGAGGTATTTCTCCGACCGGCTGGCGCCGATGCTCACCCAATAGCGCTCGTCGGGCTCGTGGAACACCTTGACGTCGGGATCGGTGCTGCCGAGCCGGTGCCGCCACACCGTGTCCGGCCGCCACGACTCGTCGACGGTCTGATAGAAGACGTGGCTACCGTCCAGCGACCAGGTCGCGCCCGGCGCGGTGCCCTCGATCTCGTCGCCGAGCAGTTCACCGGTGCGCAGGTCCTTGAAACGCAGCACGTACCGTTCGTCGCCCACGTTGTCGACCGAGTAGGCGAGCAGATCGCCGTCGTGACTGATCGAGAACGCGCCGAGCGCGAAGAAATCGTGCCCTTCGGCCAGCTCGTTGCTGTCCAGCAGCACCTCTTCGCCCGGGACCTCGGTCTCGGCCTCCAACCGCGGCGGCGTCCACGCGTCGATGCCCTCGGCGCCCGCGGCGATCGGGCACCGGCAGTGCACGCCGTACTGCTTGCCCTCGAAGCTGCGCGAGTAGTACCAGTAGTCGCCCAGTCGGGTCGGCACCGAGAGGTCGGTCTCCTGCGTGCGCGCTTTGATCTCGTCGAAGATTCGCTCGCGCAACGTGCTCAGATGCTCGGTCTGTGCCTCGGTGTAGGCGTTCTCCGCCTCCAGATAGGCGATGACGTCGGGGTTCTCCTTCTCCCGCAGCCATTCGTACTCGTCGACGAAGACGTCGCCGTGATGGACCCGCTCGGTGGGCACCGTCTTGGCGACCGGCGGCGCCACCGCGCCGCTACCGGGTTCGGAGATCGTTCCGCTGTCGAGAGCCATGGCGTCCACCCTACTGTTCGGAGGCGCCCGCGCCCGCCGCTCGAATGATGCCGTCGAGCACGTCGCTGGTCCGGCGCAGATCGCGCATCGCCTGATCGATCCTGGCGCGTTCCTCGGTCAGCCTTTCCACCAGGAACGGCGTCGCTCGGGCATTAGGGGTGCCGTCGACGTCGTGGATGCACGGCAGCAGTTCGCCGATCGTGTCGCTGTGCAGGCCGGCGGCGAACATCTCCTGGATGCGACGGACCCGGTCGACCGCCGCCTCCGGATACTCCCGCTGACCCCCGGAGGTCCGCTCCGAGGCCAGCAAACCTTTGGTTTCGTAGTACCGCAGCGACCGGACGCTCACACCGGTCCGCTCGGCCAGTTCGCCGATCCGCACATTCGCTCCTTGACCTAACATCGATGTCAGGTTTTACGGTACAGCCATGCTGCTGTTGACCGAATACCGCAACCACCCGCTCGACCTGCCCAACCGGATCGTCATGTCTCCGATGACGCGGTTGCGCTCGCTGCCCGACGGATCGCCGACCGGCGATGTCGTCGACTACTACGCCCAGCGCGCGACGGCCGGGCTCATCGTCACCGAGGGCATCTGGCCGCACTCCACCGGACAGAGCGAAGCCTGGGTGCCCGGATTGCAGACGCCCGTGCACGTTTCGGCGTGGCGGCGCGTCACCGAGGCGGTGCACGCGCGCGGCGGCCGGATCTTCGCGCAGCTCATGCACGGCGGACGCAAGGGCCACCCGCTGGCGCGGATCGATGGGTCCTGGCCCGCCGGACCGTCGGCGGTGCTGGACGACGATCGGGTGCACCTGATCGACGGCGGCAAGGCCGATCCCATCACGCCCGCCGCGCTCGATCGCGCCGGTATCGAGGCCGCCGTACGGCACTATGCCACCGCGGCGCGCAACGCCACGGCCGCGGGCTTCGACGGGGTCGAGATCCACGGGGCCAATAGCTATTTCCTGCACCAGTTCCTCGCCGACAACACCAATTTGCGTGACGACGAGTACGGCGGATCGATCGCCAACCGCATGCGGTTGCCCCTCGCGGTGGTGGACGCGGTGACCGAGGCGATCGGCGCCGAGCGCACAGCTGTCCGGCTCTCGCCGGGCAACCCGCAGTTCAACATGTACGAAGCCGACCCGGCCCCGCTCTATCGGGCGCTCGTCGCCGAACTCGATGGGCGCGGTCTGGCCTACCTGCACCTCACCGACAACGACCGCTACCCGGCGCTGCGCGACTTGCGGCCGCTCTGGCACGGCACGCTCATGGCGAACATCGGCGAGAACCGCGAGCCCACCACGGCGGCGGGCGCCGAACAGGTGCTGCGCGCGGGTCTGGCCGACCTGGTCTCCTTCGGCAGGGCGTTCATCGCCAATCCCGATCTGGTGCACCGCATCCGCTACGACCTCCCGCTTGCGCCCATTCGCGAAGAACTCCTGTACGGCCGCACCGCCGAGGGCTACAGCGACTATCCCCACTGGTCGGCGGCCGAATTGGTGCGCGACTGACTCGTCGCTCCGGGAAGCAGCGAAAATCAGCTGCGGCCGCGGCCGGTGCGCGCCAGGATGATCGGCGTGTCAGTGTCGATTCGCGATCCCGACCGGATCGGGACCACACGCCTCACGGACGGACGGGCGCTGGGCTGGGCCGAATGGGGTCCGCCGGACGGCACTCCGGTGCTGCTGTGCCCGGGAGCGGCGACGAGTCGTCGGCTCGGCTTCGGCGCCGACTCCGTCGACGGGCTCGGGGTGCGCCTGGTCTCCGTCGACCGCCCCGGGTTGGGCGCTTCGACACCTGCTCCGGACCGAACATTCGCCTCGTTCGCCGACGATATCCGCGAGCTGTCCGCGCGCCGCGGGCTGGGCAGACCAGCGGTCGTAGGTAACTCGCAAGGTGCGCCGTTCGCGCTCGCGTGCGCGGTGGCCGGCGTGGCCGGGGCGGTGTCCCTGGTCTCCGCCGCGGACGAGCTCGCCGCCCCCGAATTCGCAGACGCGCTGCCCGAGGGAGTGCGAGCTCTCGTACACGGTGCCGCGCACGCCCCGGAGGCCGCCGCACGTCATCTCGCGGCGTTCGACGCGGACGCGATGTGGGATATGGTGATCGCCGCGAGTGCGCCGTCCGATGTCGCGGTCTATCGAAGCGCCGCGTTCGCGGCGTCCTATCGCTGTGCGCTGGCCGAAGCGTTCGCGCCAGGGCCCGGGGGATACGTGCACGACACCCTGCTCGCGATGCGCCGCTGGCCGTTCGACCTCGAGAAGATCGCGGTGCCGGTGGACATCTGGTACGGCGAACTGGATACCAGCCACTCCCCGGATCGCGGCGCATTCTTGTCCACCCGGATACCCGGTGCACGCCGCCACGTGGTCGCGGATGTAGGCGGCGCACTGCTCTGGGTACACGCCGAGCCGATTCTGCGTACCCTGCTCGGCCAGCACGCCGATCGGTGACTTCCTGCCGGAGGATGAGCCGACCCCGAGGGATGGCCGGGGCCAGGACGGTACCGCAGGCCCATCGATCAGCTCAGTCCAGTGCACCCCGAATCGAGGCGGCGAGATAGTCCAGATCGGGCCGCCGAGGACTGGTCGGCCGCCCGCGCAAACCGAACCCGTCGCCCGGGGTGCGCGGTATGACGTGCAGATGCACGTGAAAGACCTCCTGCCCGGCCGTCACCCCGTCCGCCAGGAAGAAATTGACTCCGTCGCACGCCACCTCGCTGGCCCGCAACGCCGCCGCCAACCGCTGTCCCACCTGGAACAGCTTCCCCCCGACGACCGGATCGAGCTCGGCGAGACTGCGCGCCGCCACCTTCGGCACCACCAGCAGATGCCCCGGCGTCATCGGCCGAATGTCCATGAACGCCAGCACATCGTCGTCCTCGTAGACCTTGCTCGACGGCGCTCGCCCGGCGACGATATCGGCGAAAATCGTGTAGGGATTCACGACCCGCAGTTTATTCGGGCAGATACTCGAACATAGATTGTAGCTGGTCGAGTCGAGGCAACAGTCCTCCACCGTGGACAGTGCTCACTGGCTGACGTACTCCGCGTAAGGGGTAGCAAGCTCCCACAGTCGTTCTTTCACGCTCCGGGCGTGGCCGACGATGCGTGGGTCAGTGGTGATAGCCAGACCTGCTGGCTTCCCTTGTTCGTTCACAAGGTTGTAGACAACGCGCTCGTTGTCGATGAGCCGCCAGTCATCCGGGGAGACTTCTCCGGCGAGATGCCGCGGCAGGTACCGGATGTCCTCACCTGCCGCTGTATTCGTATCGGTCACCGACAACAACCACCGGTGATAATCGGTGTGAGGGACCGTGACCACACGCACGCGGCTGACGGTCACACCCCGGCCGGTCGTCTCCCGGATGAGATCGTTCCAACGATTCTTGTGCTCGTCCGACAATGCGGGCTCTCCGGCCAGAAATCGGCGAAACCGGTCCGACTCGGTCGGCACGGCGTAAGCATCCCGAACCTCGAGGTGGAATGCTTCGGCCTTGCAATCGCGGAACAGGGCAGACCAGTCCGGCGGCTCATGCTGAAGGTAGAGCACCTTAGAACGTCCTCCTGATCTTGCTGGTCGTCATTGTCTCGCTACCCGCTCAGACAGCTCCCGTACGTCGTTCATGGGCTGCGGTGATCAGATCGCGCGCCTGTTTGCCGGTCACGGACTGATTGGACAAGACGTCGAATGCGCGCCCATACAGTGCGACTTCCCTCGGCTGCTTGATGGTCAACTCTGCCGTGTGCCCTTCGACTTTGACCATCCGATTGTCGAACATGGTGAAATTCTCCAAGACCACCTTGGCCTCAGCTGTCAGCGGCACGATCCCCAACGTGACTCGCGGCATGCCGATAATCGAGTGCAGTCGATCGAGTTGGCCGCGCATCACATCGTCGTCGCCAACGGTTGTGTAGAGGGATCGCTCACTGATGACGAAGTGGAACCGGTGATCTCTGCGGTACAGGACTTGCTGCCGTTCGATGCGTTTGGACACGCCGGCGTCGATGTCGTTGGGCAAGTGATAGAACTCTTTGACACTGCGCAGCTTGGCCTCGGCGTACTCGGCGGTTTGCAGCAGGCCTGGAATGATCTGCGGATCGTACGTGCGAATCAGCTTTGCTTCCGCTTCGAGCTTGGCATACAACTGCTGTCCGCGCTTGACGCCCGCGCTGAGCAACCGCCGGTACTCGAGATATGCGGCGTCGATGTTGTGCAGCGTGGCAAGCAGGTCGGGCAGCTGGTCGTGCGCCCGGCAGTGGTTGCAGTAAGCGCGGATATCGTCAGTCGAAGGCGTGTTCTTCCCGTGCTCGATGCGGGAAACCTTCGACTCGTGCCAACCTTCGCGGGAGGCAAGCTCTCGGCCGGTGATACCGGCATCACGCCGGATTTCCCGAAGCCTCTGGCCGAGAGCTTCCCTCGCGTCTTGAACAGAATCGGTCACCGCTGGATGCTGACCGAAGCGGCGAACTCGGTGTACGGGATGGCCCGATCCCAGAGCCTTTGCCTGACGACTCGGCAGTATGCCGCGACGCCGGGATCGTTGGTCACTGCCGCGCCGACCGGCTTGCCTGCGGCGTCGACGAGGTTGAACGCCACCAGTTCGTCATCGAACAACCACCAGTCATCGAGAGGAGTCTCTCCCGCGAGATGCCTGGGAATGTAACGAATGTCCTCGCCGGCGCTCACGCTACTTCCAGCCACGGACAACAACCACCGTTGATAGCCGGAAAGGGGCTCGGTTACCACGCGGATACGGCTCATCGTGACCCCGCGATCGGCCAGTGCTTCTATGAGTTCGATCCAGTCGTTCTTGTCGTAGCCGTCCGGCGGCTCCGGTTCGCCTGCGAGGAACCGCCGCAGCGGTGCAGACTCCTCGGGCTCGGCGTAGGAATCCCGGACCTCCAGGTGGAACGCTGAACGCTGGGCGCTCTCGAATAGCTCCAGCCAACGATCATCCGAGCGAAATTCCACCGTAGTAGTTCCTTTCAGCCTTCGGCACTTCGATGGCTGTTTCGTTGTCCTCCAGCACCAACTGGCTCAACGTTTCATGATCAGTGATGGGGCGGCCGGTCAACCTGAACGTCCCCCTACCCGTGTCCGTCATCGTCGCGCCGATGAAGGTGTCCGGCTCAGCGAAGCCGGTCAACAGGTGCGGAATCTCCACTGTCTCAGGCTCGCCGGTCTGCCATCCCTGAACGAGATAACTTCCCTGAGCAGTGGCATACAACGATGGGCAACCAGTCTTATCAGAGCCACCTTTGCCGAGGAATCGTAAGTTCATCATCAAGTCCCTCCCTGAATATTTGTGCATGCTTGCGCAGCACACCTCATGATCCGCCACTCTTGCGGCATATGCACCCTGTTAGGGGAAACCACGCAAGTCTGCGCAAGTTCGTGGACCTGGCCTGTCCCCGGTGAATGAGACCGCCTGGAACTAGAGTTCCGTTGGCCCTGGTGAGGGGCTGGAAGGGACACTGAGAACCATGGCTGGACGTAAGCGGCATTCCGCCGAAGAGATCGTGCGGAAG